>JANJUO010000488.1 GCA_024710535.1 bacterium | reverse complement strand
AGGTCCGGCATATATTAGATTTGGTCGCTCACCTGTTCCAATGTTTACAACCGAAGAAACGCCTTTTGAAATTGGTAAAGCAAATGTTCTTACCGATGGAAATGATGTTGCTATTATTGCTTGTGGATTAACAGTTTGGGAATCGCTTCTTGCGGCAGAAGATTTATATAATAAAAAAGGTATAAAAGCAAGAGTTATCAATAATCACACTATCAAACCAATTGATTATGAAACAATTACTAAAGCCGCAATGGAATGTGGTGCAATAGTTACCGCAGAAGAACACCAAGTTTATGGTGGTTTGGGATCGGCTGTTGCTGAAGTTGTTGTGAAAAATTATCCTGTTCCAATGGAATTTATTGGTATTAAAGATACATTTGGATTGAGTGGAGAGCCGGAAGAATTGGTAACTTATTTTGGCTTAACAAGAAAAGAAATCTACACATCTGCTCTAAAAGCAATTGAAAGAAAAGACAAGGGCTTTATCGGATTCAGAAAATTAACAGATACTGCAGTTTATAACGATTAATATAGAAGAAAAATTGGATAATAGCCAAGAAATAAAAAAGAAACCGAGAATCAAACGAAAATCGGAGTTAATTGGAATTTATGATTATCAAGCGGAATATATTCCAATAGATGAACCAATTCTGAAAAAGATTTCTGCAATTGCAAACGAGCATAATTTTGAAATTTATGTGGTTGGCGGATTTGTTAGAGATTTTTTTCTAAATCGTGATAGACATGATATTGATATTACAGTAGTTGGGGATTCTATTCAATTCTCGAAAATTGTTGCTGATGCGTTCAATACAAAGCCGGTTATATACGAACGTTTCAAAACTGCATTGGTTCCTGCTGGTAAATATCATATTGAATTTGTTGGTACCCGCAAAGAAGAATATTTACCGGATTCACGTAAGCCAATCGTAACTGATGGAACGCTTGAAGATGACCTAAAAAGGCGAGATTTTACTGTGAATGCTATGGCGGCATCTTTGAATAATAATGATATTGGTAGATTGATTGACTTATTTGAAGGTAAAAGTGATTTGGAGAATAAAATTCTCCGAACTCCTTTAGAGCCGGGTATCACTTTTAGCGATGATCCATTGAGAATGATGCGAGCCGCCAGATTTGCTTCTCAATTGAACTACAGATTAGAAAATAAAGCTTATGAAAAAATGACGGAAATGGCTGATAGAATTGAAATTATTTCTCAGGAGAGGATAACTGATGAATTTTTCAAAATTATTGATTCTGATTTTCCTTCAATTGGGCTTTCGATTCTCTTCCAAACCGGTTTGCTCGAACATATTTTTCCTGAATTGCATAATCTTGCCGGTGTTGATATTGTAAATTCTAATGAAAGATCTTATGCTCACAAAGATGTTTTCAGGCATTCATTGAAAGTGCTTGATAATATTACGCCTATGACTCAAAATCGTTGGCTCAGATTTGCCGCACTTGTTCACGATATTGCAAAACCGCGAACCAAAAGATTCAATAACACAGTTGGCTGGACTTTTCACGGACATGAAGATTTGGGTGCCAAAATGATGCCGCGAATTTTCAAAAGAATGAAATTTCCTATGGATAATCTTGAATATGTTCAGAAGATTGTTCGATTGCATCAACGTCCAATGCAGTTGGTTGATGCTGAAATTACCGATTCTGCAATAAGACGCCTTGCTGTGAATGCCGGCTCTGCTTTGGAAGATTTATTTACTTTGTGTAGAGCAGATATTACCACGAAAAACCCAAATCTAACCGAGCAATATAAGCAAAATTATGAAGTGGTTTTTGCAAAGGTTATCGATGTGCAAGAAAAGGACAAATTGAGAGAATTTCAATCGCCGGTTAGGGGAGAGGAGATTATGGAAATTTTTGCTTTGCAACCTTCGAGAAATGTTGGTATTATAAAAACAAAAATTGAGGAAGCAATTCTTGATGGATTGATTCCAAATGAATATGAACCGGCAAAGGAATTTATGCTAAAATATAAAGATGAATGGATGAAAGAATTGGGAATTTCTTAAAACAAATTCCCAATTCCAAGTATGTTTTTTTCATCAAATATTTTTTTTATCTCTTTCATTTTATTGATATTATCTGCTCCAATCATCATTTCAAAATACTGCTTTTTGATTTTGCCAATGCCATGCTCTGCCGAAACACTGCCTTTGAATTCTATAGTTTTCTTGATGATTTCCTTATAAATTTCTAAAGCAATTTCAAATTGTGTTTGATTTTTTGGAAATAGATTTCCATGCAAATGACAATCGCCAATATGCCCAAAAATCACATATTCAATACCTGAATTTATGAAAGTTGAATTCATAAATTCAAAAAATTCTTTGAAATATTTCTCTGGAACTGCAGTGTCTGTGCCGATCTTACGAAAACCTGATTTTGAAACAATATCATTTACTTCCAATGGCAAGGCGTGGCGAAAATCTGTCAGCAATCTATGTTCATTCTGGCTTTGAGCAAGAATTGTATCATCTGCAAGATTTGTAAATTCTTGGATTTTCGTGAAAATATCTTCAATAATAGCATCTGAATTTTCATGATTGGATTCAATTTCAAACCAAATTGCCGCTTGAGCAAGTTTTGGGATTGATTGCATTTTCTTATTAATTAAAGCAAGTGAATGAAAATCAAAAAATTCTATTAATCTACATAGTTTTTCATTTTGATTTGTTTTCTGATTTCTTAAATAATTAACAAATTCCAAACTTGATTCATAGTTTTCAAAAAATGCTAAAAAACCAAGAATGTTTTCGGGTTTTTCTGTTAATTTTAGAGTTACTTTGGAGATTATCCCAAGAGTTCCCTCATTGCCGATAAATAAATCTATCAAATCCATTCCATCATTCAAAAAATATCCTGTTGAATTTTTGGTTTTTGGATATTCAAAATTTGGAATTTGAAATTTATAAGATCTTCCCGAATTGCCAATGATCTCGTAGATATTATCGTTTGCTTTTTGATTTCTATCTAAATTCAAAACATCGCCATTTGAAAGAATAATTTCCAATTTTTGTATATAATTTCTCGTTGGTCCATATTTGAATGACCTTGCTCCAGACGAATTATTTGCAATATTCCCGCCAATTGTGGAGTTCGATTCTGTTGGATTTGGCGCGTAAAAACAATTTTTATCTGCCAAAAAATCGTAAATTTGATTTAGTGTTACTCCAGATTCCACTTCAATTAATAATTTTTTTTCATCAAATGAAATTATTTTATTCAATTTCTCGCTTGAAATAATTACTCCATCAAGTGCAACTCTACCACCTGTAGTACCGGTACCTGCTCCTGACATAGTAATATTTAAATTATTCAAAAAGCAAAAATTCACCGTTTCATTTAGTTCGTTGATAGATTCGGGTAAAAATAACTTAACAGCATAGCCCTTAAGATTTCCTGCATCAGTCAAATATGAGTAAAATTCATCAATATTATCTTTAATTATCATTTTTTTAGACTTTTTTTATAAACTTTATTTTGAAATATATAATTTTTTCGTAATTTCATAACTTGTCAAAAGTGTAATTTGAAAACATTTTTTAAAAATGGTAAATTATGAAATTTTATAAAATATTAAGTTTGATAATTATTTTAATTTCTATGCAGAATTTGCATTTATTGTCGCAAAATTCTGTTGTGAAGAACGAAATACTTGCAATTCATCCGAAAATTGGCTTATTATACAATATTTATAGTTCGGATTTTAATCAATTCGAAAATTCAGTGGATTGCGGATTATTCAAATCAGGAAGTGGATTTGGTTGGATTGAAGGAATTGCTGTGGAGTTTGAACTATCGCAAGGCAATTATTTGAGTACCCAATTTGCTTTGAGTGATAGAAGTGGAAATTTTTCTTTAAATAATTATTTTCCATCCAGAAATTTAGAAACCGGCAAAGTAGATACAGTTCATACACTAAATGAGTTGGAAACCAGTTTGTATTTCCTTGAAATACAGCCGGATTTCAGAATTGTTGTAGAAGACGATTTTATTAATGGACCGCTAAGATTACTTGGTGGTTTGAGAATTGGGATACCTATAATAACAAATTTTAGTCAAAAAGAAAGCATAGTTTCTCCAACAAATGCAGTATTTATTGGACCAGATAATTTAAGATCACAAGAAAGAACGATTGCCACCGGAAAGATTGTAAACGCAAATCCAATTGAAATTGGTTTGAGTTTGGGAGTGGAAAATTTATTGAAAATCGGCAAAAAGAACTTTCTTTCTCAAGCATTGATTTTCGATTATAATTTTACAAATGTGGTAAATGATATTGACTGGATGACTTATGCTTTTAGATTTGAAGTTGGCTTGAGATTCTCAATTCAAGGGCAGGAGCCAGTAGTTGAGCCCGAACCTGTAAAAGAAGTTGTTCCTGAGCCGGAACCTGTGAAAATTGTTCCACCTGTTTTGACGCCAACACTTACTCATTCAATAATTCAGGCAGATAATCTTCGTATTGAAACAGGTAATGAATTACTTGCTACAATACCGATTATTAATTCTGTTTTTTTTGAGCAGAATTCATTTGCTATTCCATCATTTTATTTAACAAAAGATATTAAAACTGATTATTTCGAAGGAAATCCCGTTGCAAAGCATAGTTATTTATTGCCTCGAATTGCTGAAATTGTGAAGAAAAATCCCAATGCAAAAATTGAACTTGAATCATCCACTTCCGGTAATCAAAATGAAAGCGATCCAATGAATTTATCAAAAGCACGTGCAGAAGCCGTTAAAAATGCTTTGATAAATTTGGGTATAAGTGATAAATTGATAGCAATCAACACGAGAGTTGCGCCAAGATTTCCGTCAAATCAAGACTTTAAAGAGGGAATCGAAGAGAATCAACGCGTGGAAATAATTGTGAAAAATGCTCCAATTCAAGAATATGTTGATTTGCAGAAATATGCGAATTTGAATGGATTTATTGATGTTGTGGTTTCATATAAAGATTTGAAAGAGTCCACAAAAATAAGCCTCGAAAATAATCTGACAGCAGGAAAAGTGAACGTTAATCGTCCTGGAAATTATAAAATCAGTATCGATGAACGGATAAATACCGAACAAAGCAAGTTGGAATTCAAAACTCATGTTTCTTCTGATGAAATGCAAGACTCGAAAGTTCGCATTATTGACCTGAATTCCCTCGAAAAAAATGTGGTTGATATCAATTTGGATAATTTCACAGCATATCTGACCTTTAATTATAATAGTAGTGATTTAAGTGATGATAATAAGGGCTTACTGCGTCAATTAGCAGACAAACTGCCGGATGGTGCAACTATTGTAATACTTGGCTCTGCTGACTTTCTGGGCTCTTCCGAACGTAATGCTGTTTTGGAAAATGAAAGAGCAGAAAAAACCCAAAAATACATTCAATCCATTTCAGGTAGTAAATTCAAATTTGAAACCGGCAGAAGTTCAGATAAATTTGATGAAATTACTCCACAAGGAAGATTTCTTAATCGCTCAATCAAAATTAAAGTCAAAAAATAATTATTTTGCTCAAAAAAAGCGAATTTATTTGATTAATTTCAAAAAGATTCGCTTTTTTTTGATACCATACCCCCAAAAGACAAGTTATGACCAATCAAATATTAATTTTGCTTTTTTAATTTCAACAATTTGAAAAGAGTGCGAAATGAAATCAATTTTGGTAATTTGCTTGGTGATATTTTTCTCAAATGTGATTTATTCTGGGGAATACAAATATTCTAATGATCCAGATTTATTTATTCAACAAATCGAAAATGAATTTCCTGATAAACAAATCAGATTGAAAGAAATTAATGAGATTTTATCAGAAATTTATCATTATTCAGTATTTAAACTACCTTCTGAATTTTCAAAGAAAAGTGCTGATTATTTCAAGAAATTAATTGAAGAAACTGGTAGGAATGATTATCTGGGGCATTATTATTTCCATTTAAGTAAATATTATGAATCAATCAAGAGTTACGACTCATCAACGATAATTTTAATAAAAGCAAAAAATATTTTTGAAGCCAACAAAGATTATACGAATTTAACTCATATTTCGATTACATTAGGAGCATCGCAATCTTTTAATAACTTTGATAGAGATAAAATAATGAGAGATAATTATTGGTATGGTTATTATTACAGTTTGAAATCAAATGATAACTTTGCAAAAGCGGCTGGTTGTTGGACTATTTTAGAAGATTTAATTTCAAGAAATTCAGATGTGGATTCAATTTACTTTTTTTTTAATCAAACAAATAAATACATCAATTTAATTCCTGATAATAAATTTGCCTATAGAAATTGGGCTATTATAATAAGAAATCAAATTATTTCACCTTGGTATCGCAAAAACCTTAAAAATGATTCAATTATGATAATTAATAAACAAACAGTTGATGCATTGAAAGATAATTTAAATCGAAAATTATTTAATGCTGACAATGTTTTGAACTTTGCTATTGCCGAAAGTTATTATGACAAACTTGAAAATTATGATAGTGCTTTGGTTTATATTAATAATATTAAAGAACCAAATTTGGAAACATTTCATTCTATTGTATTTTGGAATCAGGTTAATAGGATGAAATTCAATCTTTTATTCAAGTTTAATGATTTGGATGAAGCCGCTAAAATTGCCGCAGAAATTTTTAAATTAGAGTCGCCATATAGAAATGTTGTTGACCCAAAATTATTGCACATAGAGCACTTGAAAACAATTGAAAATGAAAAGCAAAAACTTGCAATTGAAAATGAAAAAAGAAAAAAAGAGAACATTTTTACGATGGTAGTATTTGTTATATTCGGCTCAGCAATCATATTTTTGATATTAAATAATCGCTATCAGAAAATCCAATTGTTGAATAAAAAATTAGATGAGGCAAACAATACCAAAGATAAATTGTTTAGAATTATTTCTCACGATTTGAATGCTCCTCTTGATTCAACTCTGACTTTATCGGAGCAAATTGGCTTATACCAAGATAAAATGAGTAAAGAAGATATTATCAAAACAAGTTTTTTGATTCATAAGTCAACAATGCAACTCAAATCTATTCTCACAACTCTGCTCGAATGGTCGAAAATGAATTTAGAAGGTTTCAAAGTTGAGAAAAAGCAGGTAAATTGCAAGAAAATTATAAATGAAGTGATTGATAATTTGAGTTTTCAAATTGCACAAAAAAATATAAATGTGAATTTGAATGCAAATTTTGAATTGATTGTTGACTATGATGCAGATTCGCTTCGGGTTGTGTTGAGAAATTTATTATCGAATGCAATTAAATTTACTCCGAAAAACAATTCAATAAATATTATGCTAAATGACAATAGCATTGAAATCATAGATAGTGGGGAAGGCTTCCCCGAAAGTATTTTAGAAGGAAAATTAAATTTGACTAAATCAACTTCTGGCACAAATAATGAGCGTGGACTTGGATTAGGATTGCAAATTGTGAGTGATATTTGCGAGAAATATAATACAAAAATCAAATTTTCAAATACAGAAAAAGGTGGCTGTATTGTATTAGAATTTTAAGGGGATGAATTAATACTTTTTATTTCTTTATTAAAAAATATGACAATTTAATTATTTGATTAATTACTTGGGAATCACTTTTGAAAGCTTATTCAACTCAGTTGATACTTTCATAAATTCCGTTGAGAAAGTCATTATATTTGTTTAAGATTTCATAAAGTCTGTTGAGAAAATCATAAAGTCTGTTGCAGATTTCATAAAGTCTGTTGAAGAATTCATAAAGTCTGTTGAAGATTTCATAAAGTCTGTTGATGAAATCATAAAGTCTGTTGAAGATTTCATAAAGTCTGTTGAAGATTTCATAAAGTCTGTTGAAGATTTCATAAAGTCTGTTACAGATTTCATAAAGTCTGTTGAAGAATTCATAAAGTCTGTTGAAGAATTCATAAAGTCTGTTGAAGATTTCATTATTCATTTTATTGCTTATCTTAAATTGATAGAGTCATATTAGATACTTTCGAGCTTCTTATTAAAGATTCTAAGCCTCTTCTTAGGGATGACGAGCATATTGTTGCAATTTCAAATTCAATTAGCATAATAGATAGCGGAGCTTGTTTTCCAGACAATATATTATCGAATAATTTTTTAGAAATTACTTCCAAAGCAGGCACAAATAATGAGCGTGGTTTGGGTTTAGGTTTGCAAATTGTGAGTGATATTTGCGAGAACTATAAAACTAAAATTAAATTTTCAAATACAGAAAAAGGTGGCTGTATTGTATTAGAATTTAAGAGTATGAATTAATGCTTTTTATTTCTTTATTAAAAAATATGACAATTTAATTATATGATTAATTACTTGAGAATCACTTTTGAAAGCTTATTCAACTCAGTTGGATCTTTTATTAACTCTTCTGCTTGGATGTTATCTTCGTATGGGTGTTTACTATTTTGAACAGAGTTTAGTTTATGGTCTTATTACCAAGATTAATATTACTTAAAAGAGGCATTTGCTCAATTTTATTAGTAATTTATTGTTATAATACCAAATTGATACTTGAATTTTGAACTGAAAACTATAATATTTATGCTTTTTGCTTGAAGAAAATAATAATTTTCAAACAAAGTTTTTTTAGTCAATTAATTATTGTTAATTTTGAAATTGGTGGTTTACAAAATCAAAAAAAGTTTTGAAAATTACCATAAAGATTAAATAACAAAGAAATTTATGGAGAATAAAATGAAAGTTTTAGTTGCAGACGGTATCGAGAAAATCGGTTCCGATTTGATGAAAAATGCGGGATTAGAAGTTGTTGAACAAAAAATGACTCCCGAAGAATTATTGGCAAATATTGCACAATTTGATGCAATTATGGTTCGCTCAGCCACAAAAGTAACCAAAGAAGTTATAGATGCAGGTGTTAATTTGAAATGCATTGCTCGTGGCGGTGTTGGATTGGATAATATTGATGTTCAATATGCAAAAAGCAAAGGCATTCAAGTTTTGAATACACCGGGCGCTTCTTCGATTTCAGTTGCCGAATTAGCAATTGCCCACATGTTTGGCGTCAATAGATTTATTTATAAATCAACAACTATGATGCAAGCCGGAAAATGGCCCAAAAAAGAATTCAGTCATGGCAGAGAATTAACAGGAAAAACTCTTGGTATTCTTGGTTTTGGAAATATTGGCAAAGAAGTTGCAAAGCGTGCTTTAGGTTTGCAAATGAATGTAATTGCTTCCGATCCTTATGTTTTGAATACAGATTTAAATGTGAAATTGGTTAGCAAAGAAGAATTATTGCAAAATGCAGATATTATTACTTTGCACATTCCTTTCATCAAAGCCGAAGGTGCCACAATTGCTGAAAAAGAATTTGCAATGATGAAAGATGGTGTGATTTTGATTAATTGCGCTCGTGGTGGAGTAGTTTGTGAAACTTCTTTACTTAATGCATTGAATAGTGGCAAAGTATCTTTTGCTGGTATTGATGTGTTTGCAAATGAACCAGTTACCGAAGCTCAAGCAGAATTGATTGCTCATCCAAATGTATCTGTTACACCTCACATTGGTGCTTCCACTGATGAAGCTCAAGAAAGAGTGGGCGAAGAAATTGCTCAGAAGATTGTTGATGTTTTGAAGAAGTAAGTACTTAACACACCCCCTAACCCCCTCTTTTTTGAGGGGGAAGGATAGGGAAAAAAGTGTCGGTTGTAACAACCGACAGAACAGAAAATATGTTCTGAGGTTGTCTAATAAGAATAATTTTTGATAATTATTGTCAAACAAGGATGTTTGACCTACTATATTTATAAAGACTTAGTAGAACAAGCATCCTTGCTTGTTCCTGAAATTTATACTTATTGGACAGCTACGATTAGTAAAATTTGGTCAGAAAAGTAAATTAATAATATAAATTTGGAATTTGATTTAAAATGGCAGTATTCAAAACTTTCAAAGCATTCAGACCTGTTGCTGATAAAGCAGGATTGATTGCATCAAAACCTTATGATGTGCTAAATTCAGAAGAAGCACGCGAAGAAGCAAAAGGTAATTCATTAACCTTTTTGCATGTTGGAAAACCTGAAATCGACCTTGATCCAAGCATAGATTTGCATGATGCAAGTGTTTATGCAAAGGGTAGAGAAAATTTGATGAAACTTATTAACGACGGTAATCTTGTTGAAGATTCAGAACCATATATTTATGTTTATGCTCAAACTATGAATGGCAGAACTCAATATGGATTAGTTGGTTGTGCATCTGTTGATGATTATTGGAATGATGTAATCAAAAAGCACGAAAAAACACGCAAAGATAAAGAAGAAGATCGTTGCGAGCACGTTAGAATTACAAATGCTCATACCGGTCCAATCTTTTTGACTTATAGAGATTTGAATTCAATTGACGAAATTGTTAGTGAAGTAATCAAAAATACTCCTGATAACGATCACGTTGCGGCAGATGGCATTCGTCATCAAAGTTGGGTTATAAAAGATGCCGATTTGAATGCGAAAATTACAAAAATTCTTTCTGATGTTGATTATTTCTATGTTGCTGACGGTCATCATCGTTCTGCGGCGGCAAGTATTGTTGGTCGTGAAAGACAACAAGCAAACCCAAATCATACAGGCAACGAAGAATATAATTTCTTCCTTGCGGTGCTTTTCCCTGCGAGCCAATTGTATATTATGGATTACAATCGCTTGGTAAAAGATTTGAATGGTTTATCTAAAGAGGAATTTTTAGAAAAATTGACTGAATTCTTCTCAATTGAAGTGAAAGATTCTGCTTACAAACCAACTAAAAAAGGAGAAGTTGGAATGTATTTGGATAATAAATGGTATTGTTTGAATTTCCATAGCAAGTTGATGGATACAAACGATCCTGTTGAAAAACTTGATGTTGCTTTGCTTCAAAAACATATTCTTACTCCTTATTTGGGAATTGACGATCCACGCACAAGCAAAAGAATCGACTTTGTTGGCGGAATTCGCGGATTGGAAGAATTGGAAAAACGTGTAAATAGCGGAGAAATGCAGATTGCTTTTGCAATGTATGCCACTTCAATTGAAGAATTGATGGCAATAGCAGATGCCGGTCAAATAATGCCACCAAAATCAACTTGGTTTGAGCCAAAATTAAGAGATGGCTTGTTTGTACATTTTCTTGATTAATTAAAAACAAAAAAATCCTACCAAAAAGCAAATTTGGTAGGATTTTTTTTGTTTATAGGAAAAAATAAATGAAAAACAGAAAAATGTATATATTATTATTGATTGTATTTTTAGCATTTAATCAATTATCTGCAATGCAAATTTTCATATATAATGTACAAAGTGGAGAATCAATCACTTTGGATGTAGAACCCGCTGATACTATTGACAACTTGAAGGCTAAAATTTACGACATTAAAGAAATCCCGCCTGAGATAATTATTCTAAAATATTCAGGAAATACTCTAGAAAATAATAAGACTTTATCTGATTATAATATTAATAAAGAAGATACTTTAAATATGACTTTCACTACGAGCATTCCAACATTACCAACTTGGGGATTGATTTTTCTATTTACAACATTGTCATTATTTGCTGTAATAAAGATTTATAAAACAGCGATAAAAGCATAATTAATTTAAATTATACTGTAAATTGATTATTTGGTAAAAGACTTAAATGTTAATCAAATGGTAAGTTATATATTTTTAAGGCAAAGAGTATTGAAGCATCGAACATCAATAGTATTAATTCTACTTATTTTATTTGCATTTAATAATTTATCTGCACATCAAATTTATGTGAAAAATGTAGAAAGTGGAAAAACTATCACTTTGGAAGTGGAGCCATCTGATTATATTGAAGAAGTTAAGCAAAAAATTCAAGATAAAGAAGGATTTCCACCTGATATAATTATACTCAAAAAGTCAAGCACAACTTTACTTAATGATAGAACTTTAGCAGATTATAATATTGGAGGTGGCACAACTTTGGATATGACTTTTACTACGAGTATTCCAACATTGCCAACTTGGGGATTGATTCTATTTGGTTCATTGATTGGCATATTTGCTATAAAAAGGATATGGAAATAAATAAAAAAACCCCTTTTAAAAAAGGGGTTAATATGGGTAATTTATGAATTGAAAATTTATTTTTTAACTTCTTTCTAATCCTAAGAAA
>JANJUO010000468.1 GCA_024710535.1 bacterium | reverse complement strand
CAAATGCAGACCAATATATTGCAGATTATAATATTATGATGGGCTATCTTGTTGATGATAATGGAAATACATTTTTCGATAAAAGTAAAAAGTTGATTACTCATTGGAATTTACGTGATGAAATCAAATCTCAATATGGACAACCTGACGGGCTTCCAAAACAGAAAATGATTTACCAAGTTATGAAACGTATCATTACTCAAGAAATTCCGCAAAATGTTATTAACGATTCTAATTATCAATGGAATCCATTCACCAACAAAGTTACTCAGAATGGAAAAAATGTTGATGCCAAATCCGAACCAAACACAAGATATGAACATTGGCTAAATACATTCAAAGCATTGAAAGCAATGGATCCTTATTGCCCAAATTATCCTACTTATATTTCCAGAAAATTCGATCAGGAAATGGAAATGCCGTAAGAAGAAGTTGAAAATTTATTTATTGAGCTTGTGTCATCTCCAACTGTGAAAAAAGTTGCTGAATTGATAAAATCAAGATTAGGAAGAAATTTACAACCTTATGATATTTGGTATGATGGATTCAAAGCTCGTAGCGGGATGAATCAAGACGAACTCACAGCAATTACTCGCAGTAAATATCCAACCCCTGCCGCACTCGAAGCAGATATTCCTAATATTTTGCAAAAATTAGGATACACTCCTGAAAGAGCAAACTACATTGGTGAAAAAATTGCTGTTGACGGTTCACGCGGTGCCGGACATGCTTGGGGTGCCGCAATGAAATCAGACAAAGCAAGATTGCGCTCACGTATCGGAAAGGATGGCATTGATTACAAGGGCTACAATATAGCAGTTCATGAATTAGGGCACAACGTTGAGCAAACCATTACTCTTTATGATATGGATTATTATATGCTTTATGGCGTTCCAAATACTGCATTTACCGAAGCAATGGCATTTATTTTCCAACAACGCGACTTGATGCTTCTCGGAAAAACCAACGATGATCCTAATGCAAAATATCTTCACGCTTTGGATAATTTCTGGTCATGCTATGAAATTATGGGAGTATCTATTATGGATATGCGAGTTTGGAAATGGCTTTATGCAAATCCAAATGCAAGTTCTGAGCAACTTAAAAATGAAGTCATCAGAGTAGCAAAAGATGTATGGAACACATATTATGCTCCAGTTTTTGGTATGAAAGATGAGCCGATTTTGGCAATTTACTCTCATACAATCACAAATCCGTTATATTTGTCAGCATATCCTATTGGTCATTTGATAGAGTTTCAATTAGAACAATTTGCAGATGGCAAAAACTTGTCGAGTGTTATTGATGCTGTTTTGAAAAGAGGTAGAATCACACCAACACAATGGATGATGGAGGCAGTTGGAACTGCAGTCTCAACTTTACCGGTTATCAAAGCAACAGAAGAAGCATTGATAAATTTGAAGTAAATATTTTTCTCTAGTGAGAATCAGGAATGTTTGATTATTTTCAAACATTCCTTTTTTTATGATTATTAAACTCCGTCAAGTTTTATCAGATGCATTACAAGCTTGTCCAATAAATAAAGTTTTGGTAATTATTGTCAAACAAAGATGTTTGACCTACTATAATTATAAAGACTTAGTAGCACAAGCATACCTACTTGTTGCTGAAATTTATACTTATTTTGACAACCACAGGGACTAATGTGAAATTTCCATGTTACAAATATCTGTAATTCGATAAAATGAAGCATTATTTCTTTTAAACAACAAAAAACTCAAAAATTTATAAATCGGCTGAGTAGTTGCTTATATTTTAATCTCAAAAATATTTTCAAAAATATTTTTTTTTATTAAAATAATTTTGTATATTTGCCGTAAGTGGTTATTGTTTTATATTTATTGATTAAGGCAGTTGATTATGAAAAAGTTTTCTTTCAATTTGCTTGCAATTATATTAATTGCAATACTTACAATTGCTGTTTCGCAATTTGCATTAGCCCAGAAAGTAGTGGACATTCAAGTTTCTCCTAATGTACTTAATCTGAATCAGAATGGCCAGGTGGTAACTGTTCACACAGATTTACCATATAATTCTGTTTCTGCTTCCTCAGTAACATTAAACGGCATTACTATCAGTCATTGGAAGTCCGATGACCAAGGCAACTTTGTTGCAAAATTCTTAATTTCAGATATTAAGAATTTACCTCTTAAAATTGGAGATTACAACACATTGACATTGAAAGGATTTACTGAAGATGGTGAAATGTTTATTGGTTCTGATTTAGTAAAAGTGATAAAACCAAAGTAAATCACAGCATACTTAGAATACCCAATATTCAATTTCTCTATGTTATTTTCAAGTATGGTAATCAAAAAATTTTTTATTGCACCAAAAAGGTTGGATTCTGTCCAACCTTTTGATTATTTGATAAATACAAAAGTGTATTTCCCAATATATTTATTTTGAATAAATAATTTCTTCCTGTTAATGTAATTATTCTTTGTTATGTTTATAATATCTCGTAATTTTTATTGAATAGAGAAATGCCCTTTATACAAGCAAAATTCTATAAACCGAGGAATTAAAACTATATATTGCATCAGAAAAAGCTAAGTATCGGATGATTTATTGTGCAAAAACATATAATGAATAAAATGGTAAGTCAAAAATATTCATAAAAACAAAAATCATCCGACAAGAATTTCTCATCGGATGATTTTTTTAATGACACTTAAAATATTCAAAACTTTGATGACAAGAATTGCAGTGATAATATGATTTGCAGGCAGTTGAGCCAAATTCGCTTTTTAATTCTGTTTCGCCTGAATCACAAAATGGACAATTTACTTTTTGAATAACAGAAAATAAATCCATTTTTAAATCTTTAGAAAATCCAATAGGCGGAGCAATTCCATATTTTTTTAATTTTTGTTTGGTTTCTTCTGTCATCCAATCTGTTGTCCAAGGCGGACTAAGTCTGGTTTTTACTTCGGCATCAATTCCATTGGATTTCAGCACAGCGGCTATATCATCTTGGATTTGGTGCATTGCCGGGCATCCTGAATATGTAGGGGTGATAACAACAACAGGACGATTTTCCTGAAACTCAACGCCACGAACCATTCCCATTTCAATGATGGAAACAACCGGTATTTCAGGATCTGAAATTCCCGATAATAATTCCAGAATATTTTCCTGTATGCTATTATTTACCATTTTGCACCCGGATATGAACGTGTAAGAATCTGCATTTCGCTAAGCAAATGTCCAAGATATTCAGTATGAACACCTTTGCGTCCACCTTTGATCATATAAGTATTCTCGTCAGGCATTTTGATTTTTGCTTTTTCGAGAATTTCCGAAACTTTCGCATCCCAAAGTGGCTTGATTTTGTTTAAATCAACAGCAATTCCATCAGCAAGCAATGCGTTATCTAATTCTGTCATTTCAAAAATTTCTGCCGTGTAGCACCATAAATAATCAACAGCATCTTGCAATTTTGCATTGCTCAAATCTGTTCCATCGCCCAAACGTAGCATCCATTCAGAAGAATGGCGAAGATGGTAGATTGTTTCTTTGATTGATTTTGTTGCAATTGCGGAAAGTGTTTCATCGCTTGAATTTGCTAATTCTGTATAGAAATAGTATTCATAGCAATCATAGAAAAATTGACGTGCAATTGTAAATGCAAAATCGGTATTTGGCTGTTCTACCAAAAGCAAATTTTTGTATTTTCTTTCATCGCGGAAATATGCAAGTGCATCTTCATCTCTGCCTTTGCCTTCAACTTCACTGGCATATTTCAGAAATAAAACTGACTGACCGATTAAATCAAGTGAAATGTTTGCAAGTGCCAAATCTTCTTCGATGATAGGACCTTTTCCACACCATTCTGCCATTCTTTGCCCCAAAACAACTCTGTCGTCTCCATTACGAAGCAAATATTCAAATAATAATTCACTATTCGACATCTAAACTCACTCCTTTGGGAATTTTGTAAAATAAAGGATGGCGGTAAACTTTATCGTCTGCCGGGTCGAAAAATGATTCGGAATCTGTGGCACTACTTGCAACAATTGCTTCTGAAGGCACAACCCACATTCCTGCTAATCTTTCGCGTCTTGCATATAAATCTCTTGCATTTTGAAGTGCAAGTTCAGCATCAGGAGCATGAACATTTCCAACGTGCTCATAAGCTTTTCCGGCTTTATATTGCACGAAAACTTCCCATAAATTCCATTGTGTGTCTTTGTTTTCCATAATATTTCCCTCAATTATTTATTATTAGATGAATGTTTTTTTGAATATGCTTCTGCCGCTTCTCGCACCCATAAACCTTCATTATGAGCTTTGTTTCTATCTCTTAATCTTTCTCTGTTTAGAAATCCGTTGCCTTTGATTACATTAAAAAATTCTTCCCAATTGATTCTACTATAATCATATTTTTTTGTTTCAGGATTATATTTCAAATTTGGGTCAGGCAGTCTTAATCCACGTGCTTCTATTTGCGGAACAGTCATTGCAATGAATCTTTGTCTTAATTCTTCATTACCTTCAACTTTGATTTTCCATTTTAATGATTGTGCAGAATGAGTAGAATCCTTATCTTCGGGACCAAACATCATAAGTGCTGGCTCCCACCATCTATCGAGTGCGTCTTGAGCCATTTGCTTTTGCTCTTCGGTTCCATTGCACAATGTTGCGATAATTTCATAGCCCTGCCTATTATGAAATGCCTCTTCTTTGCAAATTCTAACCATCGAACGTGAATACGGACCATAAGATGTGCGCATCAAACTAACTTGATTTGTCATAGCCGCACCATCAACCAGCCAACCAATTGCGCCCATATCTGCCCAAGTTAATGATGGATAATTGAAAATACTTGCATATTTTGCTTTACCTGTATGAAGTGCTTCAATCATATCTTCTCTTCTTGCACCCAAAGTTTCTGCAGTGTTGTATAAATAAAGTCCATGACCGCCTTCATCTTGAACTTTTGCAATCAGAATTAATTTTCTTCTCAAACTTGGAGCACGTGTAATCCAATTTCCCTCTGGAAGCATACCTACTATTTCAGAGTGTGCATGCTGAGAAATCATTCTAATTAAATTTTTTCGATACTCTTCGGGCATCCAATCTTTTGGTTCGATTTTCTCGCCTTTTTGGATTTTCTCTTCAAAGATTTCTAATTCTTTGTTAACATCCATAATACCACCAATTAAAAAAATTAAACAATAAAATTAAAATTATAAACTTCTTTCTACAATTCCTGTATTACCATCAAATATTGCTGTTTTCACCCAATTAAGTTTGTTATTAACACTCTTAACTTCATAAAACCAATAATCTCCAATTGCTTTATCGCCATTTACATCAAGCACATTTCTGCCAGTTGCTCCAAAGTGTTGAGACGATTCCAAAATAAATGTGTTTTTAAATTTTTCAATATCAGTTGTTCCTGCTATCATTGCGGCTTTTACTGCAACCCAAACTGCATCATAAACTGCAACTGAATATGGATTATAATCTGAATTACCAGTTTTTTGTTTGATTGCTACTGTGATAGGTTGCCAAATTAATTTTGCAGATTCTGCCAAACCAAGATTTGGGCATGATAATTTAACTTTTTCTGCAAATTTCGCAGCTTTTACATCATTAAGAAGTTGCAAATTCAATGCAATACCATCACTTCCATACCAATTAACTTCAGTTAGAATATCATTTTCAGGAATTTGATCGAATAATTTGATAATTTCATCAAAAGAAGCTGTATAGATACAAACTTCTGATTTTTGTTTTGTTTGTAATAGACTCTGTAATTGTTTTCTCAATTCAGCAATTGAATTAGAAAAATCTGTTTCATTTGCTTGATAACTAACCCCATCAGATACTTGTAATGAATATAAATTTTTGTTTGCTTTGAGAGATTCAACTAAGCCGGCATTGCCTGCATCATCTCGCCAAATTGGGATAACAGCAGTTTTTTTGTCGAGTTTCATCAATTTCATTACAGCAGGAGCTTGAATTCTATCTGTTGGACAGAATCTAAACACATTGTCACCAGCAATTGCCAAACTTCCTGCAGTAGAATAATGGCTAATCACAACTGCTCCCTTTGTGTCGGCAGTTGATTTCACTGCAGATACTTCTGAACTTGCTGATGGTCCAACAAATATTCTAATTCCTCTGCTATAAAGTAATTCCATTTTTGCTTTTGCTTTTTCGGGATTTAGCTCTGTGTCTTCGTAAAATCCACGAACTTTGATATCGATTCCGCTTTCTGCAAGAAATTTATTAGCATCATCTATTGCTAATTCCATAGCGGCTTTGCTATCTTGTCCAAGAGATTCAAGATTTCCACTCATTGTGAATAATCCACCAATATGTATTTCTTTCGAAGAAGGTTCGGTTGTAGTTGTATCAGAACATGAGAAAAGTAGAATAATTAATGCCAATAATAGCATTTTAGAGATTAGTTTTAGCATAATGTACACTTATTAAATTTAAAAATTAGTTTCAATTAAATTATAATTTCAGCAATTTAAAATTACAAATTTTTTCCGATTTAAAAAAATGAAATTTAAAAAAACCATTAGTTGCTGCACATATAATATTAATATTTTAATATTATACAATTTTTCTTGCTTTTAAATGATTTTTTTTGTAATTTTATTTTTTGAGATTCTTCTTTCTAAATTTTTCAATTGGAGTTAAAGATGAAATTTAGTTATTTAAGTTTAAGAAGTAAACTATTGGTAATTCTCTTACCATTAGGTTTTTTATATTGTGTTGCTGTTGCATATTTTTTTATTAATACAACAGATAATCTTCTTGAAAGTAATTCAATTGCAAACGAAAAACTTAATAGTGAAATCATGAAAAAAATTGTTGATGATTTCGAATCTAAAGCACTAAATATCGCTGTAATTTTTTCAAAAAATGATGCAATAAAAGAGGCATACACAAATTTAAACGATACAATAGGCAGTGATTTATTGATGAAATCAATCAAACCAATTATTTCTGAAATCATGAAAGATAATAAAATCAATGATTTTCAAATCCATTATCATAAAGCTCCTGCAAAGAGTTTTCTAAGGTCGTGGACAAAAAAAAGATTTGATGATTTATCTAAATTCAGACCGACAATTCTTGAAGTAAGCAAAACTAAGGAGCCGCTTAAAGCAATTGAGTTTGGAGTTGGCGGCTTTGCTATTCGAGGTATTGCTCCAATAATTTTTGATGGTGATTATAAAGGTTCGGTAGAATTCTTATATGATATCAAAGATGTAATAAATTTATTAACTACCGATACAACTCAGGGCGACATGTTTAATATTGTTTCAAGTAATGTTGCAGAAAATGCTTTGAAAAAGGAACAAATTGAGAAGTTCTACAAGCAAAAAATTGGTAATTTCTATCTTTCGGAACCAAATGCAGAGTGGAATAAACCTATTGAATTATTGGATGAAACTACTTTGAATGAAATGGAAAATTCAGATGAAGTAATTGTTAAAAATAAAGGGCACATTTTTTATAGTTTGAATCCCATTTTTGATTTGAACAAAGCCAAAATAGGTTATGTTGCCTTTGTGAAGAATAACACCCAAATAATAGATGCTCAATCAAAAGAAATTTTTATTAAGGTAGCATTAATTTCTATAATGGTAATTATATTCATTATTTTGATAATTCTAACTGTCGATTATTTTATTTTGAAGCCAATTCGTAAAGCCACCTTAATTGCATTAAAAGTAGCAAATGGTGATTTATCTTAACAGTTTATTGAAAAGTTAAATTCAAATTTTATCAAATCAGACAAGAATGTCTAATCTACTTGTAGTATATAAATTTAGTAGAATAGATATTCTTGTCTGTTTTGCAATTATTTACTTATTCAACAGAATGATAATAAAAACAATTTAACTACAAAAAATTTTTCATAAATTAAATCTACACATTAAAAAAGAGAAGATGTGGAAAAATATTTATGAAAAGTTAGAAAAATATTTGGTAGTTACAAAAATAGTTACTAATTTTGTAATCCTTATAAGTTGTTGAATTATATTTTGACTAAGTAAAATGGCAAAACAACAGACATTTGGTAATAAAGCCAAAGCGAAAAAAGCCGAAGAAAAACCGGTTGTAAAAATTATTAAAGGTTTCAAAGGCGAGGATGGACATCCACGCTTTTTGGAACAATTTGTTAAATTGGATGATATTAATCAAGTAGACAAAGTAGATATTAATAGATAGGATTAACTATGAGAAAAGGTATTCATCCGTATTATCAT
>JANJUO010000441.1 GCA_024710535.1 bacterium | reverse complement strand
GCGGCTCTATAATCAGCCGCCAGACTTGCGGCAGTTCTGACTGCTTCTGGATCATTGCCATTAACGTGAATAATTGGTGCCTGAATCATTTTTGAAATGTCGGTAGCATAAACAGTTGAGCGAGAAGATTCAATTGTTGTGGTGAAACCGATTTGATTATTGATTACTACATGAATAGTACCACCGGTTTTATATCCGTCTAACTGAGATAAATTTAAAGTTTCGGCAACTATTCCTTGTCCGGAAAAAGCCGCATCTCCATGTACCAAAACAGGTATGACTTTCGAGTAAGTTTTATCGTTAATTTCATTTTCTAATGCTCTTGCCATGCCTTCAACAACTGGATCAACCAATTCTAAATGCGAGGGATTCGGAGCAAGCATAACATTTACTTTATTATTTTTATGGCTATTGTAAACTCCTTTTTCTCCAAGATGATACTTAACATCGCCCGAACCTTGGAAAGATTCCGGATCGATTTCACCTTCGAATTCCTTAAACATCTTGATATATGATTTGCCAACAGTATGTGCCAATACATTCAATCTGCCTCTATGTGCCATTCCGACAACTACTGTATGCAAATGATTATCAGCAGAATGTTCGAGAATTTTATCCATTAAAACAATAAATGCTTCGCCACCCTCAAGAGAAAATCTTTTACTACCTACAAATTTAGTATGTAAGAAATTCTCAAATTGATCTGCCTCAGCTAATTTTTTGAAAATTCTTAATTTTTCCTCTTTTGAATATTCAAAAGTACTCCTCGACATTTCCAATTTTCGTTTTATCCAATCTTTCTTTTCAGGATTTTGGATATGCATAAATTCAATGCCAATCGAACCGCAATATGTTTCCCGCAAAATTTCAATAATTTCCCGCAATGTTGGATTGTTGTTATCCCAAGTATCGTCTGCATGAAAAACTCTATCCAAATCCCAAATTGTAAATCCATAATAAGCAGGATCGAGTTCCGGGAAATAGTAATTTTCAAACCCAAGTGGATTGATATTTGCCAAAAGATGCCCACGAACTCTATATGCATTTATCATAAGCATAACATGAGCTCCCTTTTCGATGTCATCGACAGGATCGAACATACTCATTTTGCCTGAAACGTCTTTTGCCCATTTAACAGGTTCAAAAGGGATATTCAAGCTATAGAAGATTTGTTCATAAAACTGGTCATAGCCGAGCAATAATCTATTTATATAATTTAAATATTCGGCAGATTCTGCACCCTGAATTATTCTATGATCATAAGTATTAGTAATTTGAACTACCTTTGAAA
Source organism: bacterium (assembly GCA_024710535.1). GTDB lineage: Bacteria > Bacteroidota > Ignavibacteria > Kapaibacteriales > UBA2268 > JANJUO01. The sequence goes on along the minus strand of JANJUO010000441.1, from coordinate 1,318 downwards.
TTGCAAATGTAGATAAAGTATCTGGACGAACTGCTTGAAATTCTGGCGGATAATCAATAGAGCCGGAAGCAATAACCATACTTTGACCACTAAAAAGTCTCGGAATAGAAGCAGTTGTGCCAATCATACCTGGATTTGTCAATGTAATTGTTGCATCCGAAAGATCTTCATAAGAAATTGTATCTGTTCTTGCTTTTTCAATTAATTTTTCAAATTCATTAACAAATTCCCAAAATGTCAATTTTTCAGCATTTTTGATGCATGGAATCATCATTAATCTTGTTCCGTCAGGACGATTCACATCAACTGCAAGCCCAATATTCAAAGAATCTCTTTTCACTCTGTATGGAATTCCATTTTGGAAAGTAATTGTATCATTCATAAATGGAAATTTTTTATGTGCTTTAACAACTGACCAAGAAAGAATATGTGTGAACGAAATTCTCTGTTTTTTTAATTTTTGATGGTATCTATTTATAATACGTTTATTCTCATCAAGAGCTTTAACGGGAATTGTTCTAAAAGAAGTAGCAGTTGGAATAGCTATACTCTCTTGCATCATTCCGGCAATTTGCGATTGATAAGAACCGATTGGCTCGGTTCTATCATTATTTTTTAATTTATATTGAAATTGATTAAAAGGCATATTTGACTTTGCTTCATTTGCTTCAACAACAGCTCCAGAAGTAACTTTAGCAAAACCATTCTCAAGTACAAATACAGATTTACCGTGTACTTTCTCAAAATAATCCCTCCATTCTTTTTCAACAGAATCGGGATCTCTTAAATACATAAAATATAGTTCGTCTTCAAAAGCAGAATTTAAATTTATCATAATTATAATTTACCGAAAAAATTAATCATTTTCTTCCATTTTGTTAAATAAATCAACAACTTCTTCAGTTGTTCCACAATCTTCTAATTGAATTCTAAAGGAATCATTATTCATCAATCTTGAGATTTTACTTAAAAGTCTTAGATGATTCCCAACGTTATTTTCTCTTCCAAGCAACATAAAAACAATCGTAACGGGTTCGCCATCCAAGGAATCGTAATCTAATGGTTCAGCCAAGAAAGCAAGCGAACCCACGGAATCAGAAACTGCATTTGTTTTGGCGTGTGGCAATGCAATACCCTTGCCCACTCCTGTGGACATAATTCGCTCCCTTTCGCGAATTTCTTTCAACGCAATTTCTTTATTTGAAATTTTGCCGGATTTAGTTGCTAATTCAAGCATCTTTTCGAGCAAATCTTCTTTTGATTCCACAGCAAAATTAATTGCTATGGAATCAATAGTTATTATTTCAGTAATTCTCAT
>JANJUO010000426.1 GCA_024710535.1 bacterium | reverse complement strand
CGGCATTAGAAGCAGATTCATCCATAGTAAATAGAGTTCTATCCCAATCAACTGAAACGCCGAGTTTCCGCATTTGTTTGAGAATTATTCCGCCATATTTTTCTTTCCATTCCCAAACTTTCTCAACAAATTTTTCTCTACCGAGGTCATATCTTGTTAAACCTTCTTTTTTGATTTCGGATTCAACTTTGCTTTGAGTTGCAATACCGGCATGATCGATTCCGGGAAACCAGCAAACTTCGAATCCGTCCATACGTTTGCGTCTTATATATAAATCTTGTAAAGTAATATTCAACACGTGACCAAAATGCAGGATGCCTGTAACATTTGGTGGAGGAAGCAAAATGCTGTAAGGCGGTTTTTCTGATTTATTGTTTGCTTTATAAATACCACTATTCATCCAGATTTCATACCATTTTTCTTCGATATTTTGTGGCTCATAACTTTTGGGAAATTCTCTATTCATAATTCCTAAAAAAAAATATTAAAAACGTAATTATTCAAACATCAAATTTAAAAAGAACTCGTCAATTATTTTTTATAAAATTAAAAAAAAATACGATTTTTATGTTATAGTTGAATAAAAAGTTGTTAATTTGTATTTTGTGTTGAATACAATTAAAAAAAAGTTTTTTAAATTGAAATTTTCAACATTAATAACGTATTTATACTGAATTATTAAAATTGAATATATTGTTGTTTTTTTTAGGATAATGGAGGATTATATGAGATTTAGAAAAATATTGGCATCAGCTGGTATTGCTGCATTACTTTTGACCTCTTCTGTTTCGTTTACAAGTTGCACTTCGAAAATTACTGAAGAACAACTTGCACAACTTCAGGAATTAAGAAGAAAAGAAAAAAGTTTGAATGCTGAAATTTCTACTAAACAAAGTGAAATTTCAAAAATTGAAGCTGAAATTTCAGCTCGCAAATCTGAATTGAAAGATTGCACAGACAAAGCAGACTTTGTAAAGCAAAAAATGTCGCAATGGCCCAATGTTTGGCCCGATTACACACCCAACAAATAATTATTAATTTATGTTTAACTAATTGAAAATCAAAAAATTATGAAAAATTTTAAATATTATGCGTTGATGTTGTTGTTAGCCGGCAGTTTTGCTTTTGCTCAACCAGTACCTGCCCCATCAAGCAAACCTGATATTGAGCTCACAAAAGATGAAGCAACTTTGAGAATTGAAGAATTTATGAAAATTGTTAAAGGGCTCGAAGATCGTTTGGCAGAACTCAACAACAAACATACAACTTTGAAAACTGATTTGGATAAAATCAACAAATCAATCAAAGATTGCCGTGATGAATTAAATGCATTAATCGGCGCAAGTGATGCTGATGTTGCCGCTTTCCGTCAACGTCTTGGCGTTTTGGAAGGTAAAGTTCGTGAAATGCAAAGATTGTCTGAAGATAAATTATTAGAAAGACAAGAAGATGTTAAGAAATTAGAAGCAGAATTAAACGAACTTCGCGGTAATAAAATTGCTTTGTTACCTGAATTCTATAACAAAATCATTGCTTTAGCAAAAGATATTCGTGGCTTATACAGAGAAAAGAAAATCACTACTTACACTGTTGGTACTTGGGCAGAAAATAGAGATTGCTTATGGAATATCGCAGGTAAAATCGAAATTTATGGCGATTTCTTTATGTGGCCAAAAATTTGGCAGGCAAATACTGACCAAATTCGTAATCCTGATATTATTCATCCAGGCCAAGTTCTTCAAATTCCTGTAAAAGGTGCAAAAACAAGCGAAGAAATTAAAGCTGAAAGAAAATATTGGAGAAATAAGAAAGCAGCTCAAACTGATGCAGTTCCGGGTGGAACCAACTAAATCTGATTTAATCTGATTTTTTTGAGTCGGTTCATTTACTTGAACCGACTTTTTTTTTGATTTCTAAAAAAGTCAATTTGTTAATACATTTATTTTTAATATATTTGAATTTGTTTTTTAACAAAAAATTAATATTTTTTTATAATATAAATTTAATATAAATTCAAGGTGAATTATGGCGGAAATTAAAGTTATTAAAAGTGAAAAAAGTAGAATCGAGTCAGTAAATTGGGATAATCTTGGTTTTGGTGTATATTTTTCAGACCACATGTATATTGCTGAATATAAAGACGGTAAATGGAATGATGGTGAAATTAGACCTTATGGACCACTATTGATGGAACCATCTTTATGTGCAATTCATTATGGACAATCAATATTTGAAGGATTGAAAGCATTCAGAGCTGTAGATGGCGGATTTAATATTTTCAGACCTGATAAAAATGCACTTCGTTTGAATCATTCCGGAAGTAGAGTTTGCATTCCGGCGTTTGATACAGAGCAATTTGTTTATGCAATCAAAGAATTAGTGAGAGTGGATAATAATTTTGTTCCTCAAAAAAGAGGGCATACTTTATACATCCGTCCAGTTGCTTTTGGCGATGGAGCATTTCTTGGTGTTCATGCTTCTAAAACTTATAAATTAATTATCAT
>JANJUO010000423.1 GCA_024710535.1 bacterium | reverse complement strand
TTAATGGAGTTATTCCGCTTCCAGCACCAATAAAACAATAATTTCTTTTTAATGAAGAATTGAGTTCGATTGTGAAATGCCCATTTGGAGGCATCAATTCAATAATATCACCTGTTTTGAGATTATCATTCAAAAATTTGGAAACAATACCGTCATCAACTTTTTTTATTGCAATTCTAACATCATTTTCAAAAAATGGGCTACTGCAAATTGAGTATGCTCTACGGTTTTCAACACCTTGATGTATTACTTTCAAAGTTAGATACTGTCCATGCTTGTAAACAAATTCTTCTTTTAGATTTTCAGGTATATCAAATGTAACTGAAATTGATGTCGGTGTTTCTCTTGTAACCTGTTTTACTGCAACAGGATAAAATTTATTTGACATATTTTTACCAATCCGATTTTAATTTTAATTATTCTAAAATAGTCCTAATTCCAATTTTGCGGCATCGCTAAGCATTGATTTATCCCAAGGCGGATCGAATGTAAGAATTACTTTAACATTATTAACTTCAGGTAATTCCTTAACTCTGATTTCAACCTCACCGGGAATAGTTCCAGCTTCGGGGCATCCGGGAGCAGTTAATGTCATTAATACAACCACATCACGTTCTTCGGTAACTGCCACATCATAAATCAATCCCAAATCATAGATATTGACAGGTATTTCAGGGTCATAAATATCTTTAATTTGTTCGATTACTTTTTCTTCAAATTCTTGTTTGTTAAATTCCATTTTATCTCCCTTAATTTTTGCTATTTTGTGCATTATCAAGTGCTTGTATTAATGTATGCCATGCAAGACTTGCACATTTAACTCGTGCAGGAAACTCCCTTACCCCACAAAATACTGCAAGTTTTCCCAAATCAAGTTCATCAATATTTTGCTGAATATCGGTTGTTACTATTTTATGGAATTCATGGAATAATTCTCTTGCTTCGGCAACATTTTTACCCTTGAGAAGGGTAGTCATAATCGAAGCAGATGCTTTGGAAATTGCACATCCGGCGCCAACAAATCGCAAATCTTTTATTATATCATTTTCAATATCAAGATATACATCTATATGGTCGCCACATAAAGGGTTATGCCCTTCAGCATAATGACTGTGCTGTGGCAATTCGCCAAAATTTCTTGGATTTTTATTGTGATCCAGAATCACTTGTTGATAAAGTTCTTGTATTTCATTCATATATTTTAACTGAACATTTTGTTTACTTTTATAATAGAATTAATTAAGACGTCAATTTCTTCCTTTGTATTGTATAATCCAAAAGATGCCCTTGCAGTAGCCGGAATTTTATATCTTCTCATAACGGGCTCAGCACAATGATGACCTGTGCGAATTGCAACTCCATCAATATCAAGCATCGTACCTATGTCATGTGGATGAGCGTTATCCATTACAAATGAAATAACTGATGATTTATTTCTTGCATTGCCAATAATTCTAACACCATCAAGTTCATTAATTAAATTTGTGGCATAATTCAGCAATTCATTTTCATGTCGGGCAATTACTTTAATGCAAATATCATCAATATATTTAATTGCTTCAGCCAAGCCAATTGCACCTGCAATATTTGGAGTACCAGCTTCGAATTTATAAGGCAAATCATTATAAATTGTGCGGTCGAATCTTACGGAGAGAATCATGTCTCCACCACCTTTATGTGGAGGCATTTTTTCAAGAAATTCTTTTTTTCCGTAAAGTATTCCAATACCGGTTGGTCCATAAATTTTATGACCGGAAAAAACAAAAAAATCACAATCTAAATACTGAACATCAATTTTTGTATGATGCACAGATTGGGCACCATCTATCAAAACAGGAATGTTTGATTCATGTGCTTTTTCGATAATATGTTTAATTGGATTTACCGTTCCAAGAGCATTTGAGATATGAGTTACAGAAACAAATTTTGTGTTTTCGTCTATCAATTTTACAAATTCATCAAAAATCAAATCACCATTTTCATCAATCGGAATCACTCGCAATTCGATATTTTTTTCTTCCCTTAACATTTGCCAAGGCACAATATTTGAGTGATGCTCCATTGTTGAAATAATTACATTGTCGCCCTCTTTGAGAAACTTTCTGCCATAAGAACTAACAACAAGATTTATACTGTCGGTGGTTCCAGATGTGAAGATAATTTCTTCTAAATGCTTGGCATTAATGAAACTTTTTACAGTTCTGCGAGCATCTTCATATTTGTCTGTTGCAATTTGCGATAATTTATGCACTCCACGATGAATATTACTATTATATTCAGCATAGAAAGCATTTACCGCATTAATAACTTGTCTGGGCTTGTGCGTTGTTGCGGCATTATCCAAATAAACCAAAGGTTTACCATGCACGAGAGTTTTCAAGATAGGAAAATCTTCTCTTATGCCTTTTATATTATATGGGTCGCAATCCGTTTCAACACATTCGTTATATTGGTCTAAAGTATATTCATTCATATTTTATTATTTCAAATTTACATTAAAAGCAACACTTTAGACGTTAATTGAAAATTAATGTTTGAATAATTATTAATTTTAATTTTTTTTAAATTGGAAAAATGGATACACCAATCAACTCTCCAAATTATTGATATTAATTTAGATAATAAATTCTAAAGTAACTACTCAGCCAAAAATAAAATTTGCTATTTCCTGCTTATTTTCATAATTAAAATTTATAAATTAAACAATATTCCTTGAAACTACCTATTGGATTTTCAATGAATTTTAATATTAATAAATATCTTCAACTATCTAAAATTGATCTTTGTTTTGCTTTCAAATAACACAGAAAAAAATTTAAAATGGCTTAGTATTTATATTTTTAAATTTTTTTTT
>JANJUO010000375.1 GCA_024710535.1 bacterium | reverse complement strand
AGGGTGAAATTGGAACATTCGGACAAGAAAATTTACGGAGTTTTAGTTGCAACTCATTATGAAAAGGAGAATATAAGTGAACTTCTTCGAAATGGTATATACTTTATTTCAATATCAAATGATTTAGTTGAATTACAGATTCCTGATAGTTTTGAACCAAGAGCTTGGTAAATTAAAATTTCTTGTAAAAAAGCACACACGAGGTTTTATGAACGGCAAAGAAAATCTGGGGAATGTGCGTGTGGTTTTGAAGGACTGGAAATTGAATCCTAACAATGATGGATTACCACCTTTTACGGCACAGCCGGAAGAGGTATTCAATTACTATGCTTTTGGTATGATGATGCCCGGCTTCGTATCCAACAGCAGCTCCGACTATCGCTTCGACTACCCCTTCGGCTTCAATGGTATGCTGAGAGATGATAATATTTGTAACATATTTGAAATAATAAAGTGTCTTAAATTTAAAATTTAAATTGCAAAAACCGTCCCTCGTCCCAATTCTTCCTTCTTCGTCCCTCGTCCCTTCCTTCTCAAATTCTAATTTGCGGAGATAAATTTTGAGAGGCGATTTTTTTCTTTAGTGAGTTCGTTTAATTCAATTAAAAGATTCATGTTCGTTGGTTCGTAGCCGATTAGGGTTCTCAATTCATCAACTTTTTTATTGATTGAGATGTAATTTAAACGATTAATCACTTCATTTATCATCTTGTCTTCATTGACAATCGGTTTGGTATTATCGAATCTTTGATACCAAACATCGGACTCTTTCAAATCATCAATTGCCAATTCTCCAAAAACCTCTTTAAAATAAACTGGCAATTCTTCAGAATCCATTATTTCATTCAAAAAGTCTTCACTTTCGCAGAAATTCAATATAACATCGAACAATTGCTTGGCTTCGTCGCTAATGAAAATCTCGCTCGAAACCTCATATTTATCAATCAATGTTGATAAATTATCCATTCCTTTAAGTGATAATTTTAGTAAATAAATTTCCTCAGGCATAATTTTCGAAATGAATTCTTTTGGCTTTGCTATTGGATTAAGTTGCTCAATAACATCAGTCAATTTAAGTTCGGAATCTGTAACACGTTGATTATTATATTCGAATTCTCGTTCTTTTTCTTTGATTACATTGATTTCAATTTTGGTTTTTTCATTGTAAATTTTTTGAAGTTGATATTCGGACATTTCGAATAATTTTGCAACATTTCCAATATAAAAATCATGTTGCAAGGGATCCGGAATAAGCGAAATCAATCTCAAAATTTTACGTAATGAATAAGTTTTATCTGCAGGGGAGTTCAGCTTGCCTTCTTCTTTGTAGATTCTAAACAGATATTCAGTAAAATCAAGCGAATTATTGAGGGCTTCCTGAAATATTGAAACTCCGTTATCTCGCAGAAAACTATCGGGATCTTCCCCTTGTGGCAACTCGCAAATATTTACTTCAAATCCCTTATATAAAGCGGCTTCTATGGATTTTTCGGTTGCATTTCTACCGGCATTATCCGCATCAAAAAGTAGAATTACTTTCTTTGTGTAGCGTCCCAATAAATCCAAATGCGTTGCTGTGAGTGATGTTCCGCAAGGAGCAACTGCATTATCGAAGCCAAATTGATGCATTTGCAAAACATCTAAATATCCCTCAACCACGATTGCCGAACCCTTTGCTCGTATTGAATTTTTTGCATCAAATAAGCCAAAGAGAACTTTGCTTTTATCATAAACCAATGATTGCGGAGAATTTATGTATTTTGGTTGTTCTTTATCATCAATTAATTGACGGGCACCATAACCGATAATTCTTCCTAAAAAATCTCGAATTGGGAACATAACTCTTCCGCGAAATCTATCATAGAGTCTGCCACTTTCATTTTTGATAATCAAACCGCAGTCGAGCAAACCGGCTTCGGAAATGCCTTCATTTTGAAGAACATTCATCAAGTCTGACCAAGAATCTGCAGAGTAACCAAGAGTGAATTTATCGATTGTTTCCTGCTTGATGCCTCTGCCAATAAAATAGCGCATTGCAGTTTTTCCCTCAACCGAATGGAGATTTTTGTAGTAAATATCACCGGATAATTTTAGTGCTTTTAGTGCAATTTCTGTTTTACTTTGCTCTTTGAAATCTTGTTGATGCTCTTTGGGAATATTGATGTTTAGTTTGTGGGCAAGTTGCTCGACAGATTCAACGTAAGTAATTGAGTGATATTCCTGCAAAAAAGTAAAAACATTACCGGACTTTTGGCATCCAAAACATTTATATATACCTTTGTCTGGCGAAACAGTAAACGAAGGCGTTTTTTCGGTATGAAAAGGGCACAAACCCAAAAAATTTGTGCCACGTTTTCTTAAATTAACATATTCGCTGACCACTTCAACAATATCGGCTTCTAATCTGATTTTCTCAATTATTTCTTTAGGTATTCTCATCAATCTTTCTTACTGTTGAATTATCTTCGCAAATATCTAAAATCTGTTTTATTGTCAAATTTAGAATTGGATGTACAAAGTTCGGAGCAATTTCATTTGCCGGCTCCAAAACAAAACGGCGTAAATGCATTTGTGGATGCGGAATTGTCAGATATTTTGTTGAAATTACAAGATCATTAAAAAGTAAAATATCAATATCAATTTCACGCTTTTGCCACCTATTTCGGATTTTTCTACCCAATAAATACTCCGTATTTTTTATCATTCCCAATAAAAAATCAGGTGAATAATCAGTATATCCCGAAATCGCAATGTTTACAAACCAATCCTGATCTTTCTCGCCATAAGGTTCGGACTCGTAAAAAGAAGAAATTTTGATTTCGTTCAATACTTCAGCATATTCAAAAACCTCGATTGCTTCTTTTAAAGTATTTACTTTATTTCCGATATTCGAACCCAGAGAAAAAAGTACAAAATTGCTAAATTTATTGCTCATCTCTTTCAATTGATTGCTCGGCTTCGATATAAGCAACAATTCCCTGCATTGGAACGGCATATTTTCTTAATCGAACTGTTGCCATTTCTACAGTAACAAATTTATCCATTATTAAATGCAAAATTTCGCTACAAATAGTTTCCACCAAATTGTATTCCTCTTCGCCTTTGATTATTTCGGAAATGCAAAAAAGTGCTTCTTCGTAATTTACAGCATCTTTTACATCATCGTTTATAATAGCAGAGGTTGCATCATAGAATAATTCCAAATCAACTTCGTATCTTCCGCCAAGTTTTCTTTCTTCGGGCTTAACGCCATGAAATGCAAAGAATTGTGCATTTACAATGCTAAGTTTTGTAAGTGATACTTCGTGCATAATTTTATTTCCTTTATAATTAATGACAATTTTCAAAAATCAAAATTAGCAATAAATAACAAATTGTTAAAGGATTAATTGATTGAGGATAGATTAAAACAATATACAACATAATTATCAAACAAAAATTTTTGATAATTATGTTGAAATAAGATGAACTTTATGAATGAATTTGGATAAAATTCACACAAATTAGAAAGTTAGCATTGCACTTTTCAAATCATCTGTTACATTGAATATATTCCAAACGCGAGTTGATTTCAGTACTCCTTGAATAATACTATTGAATCCACAATAAACCACCTTGCCTTCGTTTTCGTTGAATTCAGAATGAAATTTTAGCATTTTGCCAATTGCAATAGAGGAGAGGAAGTTCACATTTGTGAGATCAACTATCACATTGCGATTGTCGCTTTTCAGAATACCATTCATGATTTCTTCAAATTCATCAGTTTCGTAATTGCCTGTAAATTGTCCGGATAATTTAAGAATCACCCCATCTGTGAATTTGTCTTTTAAAATTTCAGCCATTTTTTATTCCATTTTATTTGAAAAATCAATATTATCGACGAAATTAACATAAGAATGTTTTATTATCGTCAATTTGCATTTTAAGAATTACACTTATTGGTATAAAATTAACAATAAAAAGATATTAATATTTGCTAATTATTAATATATTGTCGATGAATTGAAATAAATTAACATATTCTAATTTTTTTTCATCAATTAGTAATTATTTAATTTTTTTGCTTGTTTATGTTTGATTTTTTTTTGTATTTTTGAATTTGGTATGAATGAATTAATTTTAACTTAATAATTTGATTATGTTCTTTTATTTTTATTAACTTAAATTGTTTTTGAAATTTTCGGAAAAATCGGTAGAAGTGCTATGTTTGATATTGGTGGCGGAGAGATAATATTTATTGTTTTTGCAATTTTGCTCCTTTTTGGACCAAAAAAAATTCCTGAATTTGCAAAAATGGTAAAAAAAGGTATGTCTGAAGTAAAAAAAGCACAAGGCGTTTTTCAAGAACATATAATTGATATCAAAGAAGAAATCAATAAACCAATTAAAGAAGTAGTAGAAAAAGTACAACAAGCGGAGCCGGTAGAGAAGAAAATGAACTACAAACCAACTGATTCATACTCTGAATACGAAAAGAAAAAAGCAGAAGTATTCAACAAAGAAGCAAAATCTAATACTTCAAATTCTGAAATTAAAAATGATGGTGATAATAATGCTTAATTATTTTGAATTATTGAAC
>JANJUO010000311.1 GCA_024710535.1 bacterium | reverse complement strand
TTTTATAATTAATTACTAAATATTCTTTCTCTAAAACTACCATTAAATTAACAACTCCTATCTAATCTTAATCAGTTTTCAATTAATCTGACTAACTAATTAGTATGATATATTGTTCAAATATATTAATTGAATTCTAATAAGCAACTACTTATAAAATATATGAATTAACAGCTTAATAAATTATAAAATCTACATCAAATATTATTTCAACTATTAATTTAATCAATATAAATAAAAAATAACTTATATTAACTGAATTACTTTTTAAATTAGCTGAGTAACTCTTTATATCAACAGAATAACTTTTCATATCAGCTGAGTAACTTTTTATATTAGCGGAATCACTTTTTATATTAGCAGAATTGTAAGTCATATTAGCGGAATCACTATTTATATCTGCGGAATTGCAAATTATATCATCTTGAAAACTTTTTATATTAGCAAATATTATTTTTAAATTATCAAAATTATCAGATGTTATAATATATTCATCCGCTATACTGTTTTATTCAATTTTTACTATATTTTTTTACTAATATATATTTAAAAGTAATCAATATAAAATTTAATGTATATATGCTATAATATTAGATGTTTATGCTGATATATTTATTAATTTTGACAATCCATTAATTTTTAATAATTACAAAATATCACTCAATTTTATATGTAAATTTTTAAATGAAATTACATCTTCAATCTCAGCTTTCTAATTTTTGTTTTAAAATTATTCATTTTTCTGAATTTTTATCATTTACATTAATTAAATCATTTGAATTTATAAAAAATAATGCTTTACAAATTTCGTTTTATACTTGAATTTTAAAACTTTATGATAAGATTTTTTGCAGGTTTATTATGGATGAGATTATTATTGAGAATTCCACTCAAAAAAGACTTGATGAAATTCAAAATGAATTGCAAGAATTGCAAATTAAGCGTGATTTTCTATTAGAGCATTGGAAAATTGAAAAAAATCTTATTCAAATTATTAGAAATACAAAGGCAGAAATAGAGTCTTTGAAACAGCAGGCAGAAAGTTTCGAGCGTGAAGGTTTGTTCGAAAAGGTTGCCGAAATAAGATATGGCAAACTTCATTCTTTGGAAAAAAGATTAAAAGACACAAATGAAGAATTGATTAAGCTGCAATATTCAAAAAAAATGCTCAAAGAAGAAGTAGATGCTGAAGATATAGCCGAAATTATCTCGAAATGGACTGGAATTCCGGTATCGAAAATGCTTGAAACCGAAAGAACTAAGTTGCTCAAAATGGAAGACCGTTTGCATAAAAGAGTAATTTCGCAAGAGGAGGCGGTAACTGCGGTTTCGAATGCATTACGCCGCTCGCGAGCAGGTTTGCAAGATGAAAAAAAGCCGATTGGTTCATTTATTTTTATTGGAACAACCGGCGTTGGCAAAACTGAAATGGCTCGTGCGCTTGCAGAATTTTTATTTAATGATGAACATTCCATAATTCGAATTGATATGAGCGAATATATGGAAAAATTCTCCGTTTCAAGATTAATTGGAGCACCTCCGGGCTATGTTGGTTATGATGAAGGCGGTCAATTAACAGAAGCAGTTCGCAGAAAGCCATACTCGGTGGTTTTGCTTGATGAAATCGAAAAAGCCCATCCTGATGTATTTAACATTCTTCTTCAGGTATTGGATGATGGGCGGCTAACCGACAATAAGGGAAAAACCATAGATTTCAAAAATTGTATAATAATCATGACATCAAATATTGGAACTGATTTGATTCAAGATAAACTTGACATTATGACCGATTTGAATAGAGATGAAATATATCATAGCATAAAAAGCAGTATAATTGAATTACTTCGTAAGCAAATGCGCCCTGAATTTCTGAATAGAATAGACGAAATTGTTCTCTTTAAACCATTATTGAGTAAAGATATTCAGAAAATTGCCGAACTACAGATTGAGAGATTGCGTGAAAAACTTATGCAAAAGGGCATCAAGATGGAAATTAGCGAGGATGCTTTGGATTGGATATCGAAATTGGGATATGATAATAAATATGGTGCTCGCCCACTGAAAAGAGCAATTCAGAAGTATATAGCGGATCCTTTGGCAATAAAATTATTGGGTTCTGAATTTTTAAGTGGCGAAACGATAAAAATAAATTGCAATGATTGCGGACAATTTGTATTTTCGAAAATGTGATTTTGACAAAAATTTTTAGGGAGTTATAGATGAATAATTTAAACTTAATTTTTAGAATTTTAGGGTTGTTGCTTGTTATTTTAATTGCAAGCTGTACAACTGCCCAAAGAGTAAGTTTAACTCCCGAAATTTTCAATGGTTACTCGGAAATTGTTGTCGGAGATAGTACAACTTTGGTATGGAATATCAATAATGCCACAAAAGTGCGAGTAATGAATTTGAAGAGAAATTTCAGTGCTTTTGATAGCGTAAGAGTGGCTCCAAGCGAAACTACAATTTATGATATTTATGCTTCTGCACCAAATTCTGATGATACATTGAAGCTCAAATGGCGAGTATTTGTTAATGATGAACCTCGTGAAATTAAGCGTGGTCCGGAAATTATCACAAAAAATAATTCTCCATCATATAACGAATCTGATTATTTGAGTGGAATAATCGACCTTAAAACAAGTCCAAATCTTAAGAATTTAAAGATATTGCGAAATATCTACTCACCAAGCGGCAAAAATAATGTAATTCTAAGAGTACTCCCCTTGGATGAATTTGGTAATTATGTAACTAATATGTCCGCAAAAAATGTATCTTTGAATTTTTGGAATATAATGAATGATTGCGATGGAATTTCTTCAAATGAGCCAATTTCTGATATTATCGAAGTCAATCATAATAATGATAATACAAATGTAAATCTATCAATTTTGCTTGACAATTCTTCTTTTGCGGCAGATTATTATTCAGTTTATGATCAAATTTTGTATTTTACAGCAACTATGTCCGAAAAAGATGATTTGGCATTTACGCTTTTTAATCATGGCAAAATTACAGATATAC
>JANJUO010000277.1 GCA_024710535.1 bacterium | reverse complement strand
GTTTATATGAAAACATATCCTGGGTATGATAATGTTTCGGGATGGGGCGAACTTAAAATTGGTAATATATTTGAGATGTTAAATAATGGACATAATTTGTTTCATGACAAAATAACTGTTTTAGACACAACAGATGAATTTACAAGTTCAAAAGAAACCCTCAGATTAATCAATAGAAAAAAAGAAAATGTAGAAGAAAAAATATATAAAGCACAAAGAAGAGAGATACGTGGCACTAAAACTTTGGAGGGATTTGAATTATCTCAATTATTTGTATGGGGTAGAAGCGGTCGTTCTGATAAAAACGGCTTTGGTGGCTTAAGTGAAGCTCAACCTCTATATAAATCTACAAAATATACAGAAGTTACTTCAGGACAAGGAGGGAATGGTATTATTCATGATGGAATATATCATAATCATAGTTTAACTGTTAGTGCCAAAACTTATCAATATAAATTATTCGATTATAATACTGAGGAATTTATTAAATATGAGCCAGTACTCGACAGCATTGAACTAAATATCTCAATATTTGGGAAACCTGCTCCTATTTCTGTAAGAGAAAATACAAATAATGAATCAACAATAATTGCCTATCCTAATCCCGCAACAGATAATTATATAATTAAATTTAAAACTAGCGATCAATCTGAACCAAAAATTAAAATTTTCAATAATTTAGGATTGGTAACGGATAATTTGATATTAAATACAAATCCCGATTGTTATTATGAGATATCAATAAATACTTTAAATTATCCACAAGGAATTTATACAATTCAAATAAGTAGTTCCAATCAAATACAAACACAAAAAATAATGGTGATAAAATGAGATATATATTATTCTTGTTTTTCCTTTTATCCCTTTTTGAGTGTTTTTCCCAGTGGGAAATAACAAACTGGAAAAACGACTCAGAAATATTATTTATCTATGCTTCAGGAAAATCTGCACTAACACATGGCGATAGATTAATTACTACGAATAAAGGGGTTGATTGGAAAAAATGCAACGATTCAGTAATTAAAAATAACTATATAAACTGTATATTACAAAAAGATAGTTTAATTTTCATAGGAACTTATAACAATTTATTAGTTTCCTCTGATAATGGAAATACATGGTATAAAAAAGAAAATGGTTTGGAAAAAACTTTAGACATAATTGCCCTTATTACTCTTGATGAAAAAGTTTTCGTTTTCACTTCTAGGGGAATATATTATTCAATTGATAACGGTTCAAATTGGATATTAAAAAATAATGATTTTAAATTGAAAAATTATAATGCCGTTACTGTCGTTGGCTCAAATATTTTTGCAAAAGCTGGCTCTTATAATGAAATCTATTTATCAACTGATCAGGGTGAGAGTTGGTCGTTAAAAAATAATGGATTATACAAATACGATCAATCTAACCAATTTGCTGTTATTGGTGATAAAATATTTACTATTTCCTATAATTTTGATGACATATTTTTACAATACCCAAGAACTGTTTATATGTCTTCTGATATGGGAAATTCATGGGTTAAAAAAGACTCCACAAGTTTGCGATTCACAGAGTTCTCTTTTGTTGCAATTGATGGTCGTTTATTTGTTGGCTCAAGTTATGGTATGTATTATTCTGATGATTTCGGTGATACTTGGACAAAGAAATCACTTACAAATGATTATTATTCAAGTGCTGAGTACCTTGCTGTCGGAGATGGCATAATATACGGTGCTTCTGGAACTGAAATTTTCAAATCAACAGATAGAGGTAATACTTGGACTGCTATAAGAAATTCCAAAAATTACGGGTTGGTAATTTCATTAGAAACAAGAGGAAATAGAATATATTCTTGTACATCATCTCTGGGTAATGATTATAGCTTTCATGATGGACTATATTATTCAACGGATAAAGGTGATACTTGGGTAAAAAATTATTTAGATAGTTTTACGGTAAATTCTGTATTCTTTAAAGATAATTTAATGTTTGCAGGTACAAATCGGGGTTTATACCGTTCTGATATTTCAACAATTAATTGGAAGAAATTAAATGAAAATTTCGGATATGATCAGTTAACAGCAATTGACAATTTATTATATGCCACTGGATATGGGGGTTATTATGTTTCTTTTGATGATGGGGATACTTGGATAGAAAAAAAATACAAATTTCCTTCAGACCAACATGTTCAAAAAATCTTAATTGGCTATAATCACATTATAGCATGTCTGGACTCAACTGTAATGATTAAGTATAATAATAGCAATTTATTGGAGGAAATTAACAATGGTTTACCTTATGATAATTTGAGAATAAAAGCAATTGAAAAAATCGATGATGTTATTTTCCTTGGAACAGGATTCGGAGTTTATACTTCTTCTGATATGGGAGAAAGTTGGCAGTTAAGAAATAACGGAATTCCATTAAAGAACGAAAAATATATCGAAGTGAAAGACTTTGCAAAAGTTGGAAAAAATATCTTTGTAGGCATTAGATCTTTGGGTGTATTTGTATCTAAAGATATGGGACTGAATTGGAAATCAACAAATAATAGTATTTTTAAAAATCTGGAAATAAGTTCATTAACAATTTTAGATGATTACATTTACGCTGGCACCGATAGAGGTTCTTTGGGTGATGATGGCGATGCAATTTATAGAGCAAAACTAAGCGATTTTGGAATTACTGATGTTGAAGATAATACAAATATAAAAACAAGTATTCTTTACCCAAACCCAGCAAAAACAAATGTATCTTTAGATTTTATTGTAGAGCCAGAAAATCTACCAAACATAACAGTCGAACTTTACAATCTTACCGGAGTATTGCAATCAAATTTAAATTATTCTGTTGATTACAACAATTCCAACGGTCAAGGCACTCTCAACTGCAACATCGAAAATATTCCAAATGGCTACTACATTATAGTCATTGACAATGGCAAACGCAAAATAGCAAAACCTGTTATAGTGAATAAAGATTAAATTCTCTAATTATTCATCCGATGACTGAGGAGTTGTCGGATGAATTTAATTATTTTCAAAAAAATGAATAAAATGTGTTATATTTTCCAGTTTCAACTGTCTATTGTATTGAGCGGTTGTGCAAATTTGTAGTATATGAAAATAAAATGAAAAATAATAAATATGATTTGTTTATTTGATAATATTTTTTTAATTTTGCATGTGTTAAACGATTGAGTTGAAATTATGATTGTTTTAATATTGGGATATGAAGTATAAAAGAGAATTATCTCTTACAATTTTCTCTTACAATTATCTTTTACAATTATCTTTTACAATTATCTCTTACAATTATCTCTTACAATTTTCTCTTACAATTTTCTCTTACAATTTTCTCTTGTGTAAATTTAAAAGGAGCTTTTATGAAACAAATATTTATATTGATTAGTTTGTTATTAATTAGTCTAAATTTCGCCTACTCTCAATGGGAATCAATAAAATATGATACAAATCAAGGTGTTGTAAAGGGAGTTTTTCCAATACTTGAAGAAAATACA
>JANJUO010000247.1 GCA_024710535.1 bacterium | reverse complement strand
GCTATAAGTATTTAAATGTTCTTCAATATCAATGAAAAATTCAACTCCAATTCCAACAATGAAATTTAGCATATTTAAATAAACACCGATGTAATTATCATCTTTGGAAAATATCAAATTATTATTTTTTCTAATCCAATTAAGTTCTTCAATAATTGCCTTATTAAATTTTAGATTTTTAGTATTAATTCGTTGTTTGTTTAAATGCTCGATTTCATCCAAACTAAGATTTGGATCTTTTGAATTATGAAAATAATGAAAAATAATAGATGTTAAAAATACTGGATCAAGGAAATTCTTATTCTCCAAATCAATTTTTGCTGGTTCATTTTCAATTATATTATCGAGTAAAATTTGATTTGATTTTAAAGAATGTTCATAAGCTTTTTTTTGAAACAATTCAAATTCCAGAGGATTTTCAACAATTTTTGCCACATCTATACCAAGTTCATCTATATCAAACCCCAATTTATTGCTTGCATCTTCCTTGAATTTAGAAATAAACTTCTTTTTATGATCAAGAATTTCCTTTCGAACATCGTAACCTGACCATTTTTTGATAATCTCAAAATCTTTGCTTAAAGAATTATCAGTCCAATCAATATGCAAATACAAATCTTTAATCGTTTCGGAGATTAATTCTTTTTGGTCTTTATTAAATTTGTACTTACGGGAAACAAGATCAATTTTACGAGCAAAAATTTTACTGTAATCATTATTTTGTGTTTCAATTGGTAAAATTTGAGTAAGGTATTTTTCTAAAAAATCGTCAAATTTAGATTTGATTTCATTAGATTCATCTTCAAAAAGATCCACTTTCTTTAATAAATCTTGAAACCTATCCTTTAGGTTGATAACTTGTTTTGTGGTTGTTTTAACTAATTTTAGATTATCTTTATATTCTTTTTTCATAATTATTTTAATTTAAAAATTTGGGCTGTTACACAACTATTATCAAACAGCCCTTAAAAAAATTATCTTTCCAATGCAACTACACCTGGCAATTCTTTGCCTTCCAAGAATTCTAATGAAGCGCCGCCACCGGTAGAAACATGCGATACTTTAGTATCAAATTTCATTTGAGCGATTGCGGCAGCAGAGTCGCCACCACCTACTACAGTAACAGTTCCTTTTGAAGTAGCATTTGCCATTGCTTCGGCAACAACAAATGTACCTTTGGCAAAATTACTCATTTCAAACACGCCCATTGGACCATTCCAAACCACAGTTTGAGAATTCATGATTATGTTTTTATAATTTTCGCTTGAATCTGTACCAATATCAACGCCAATCCATCCATCAGGAATTTCTGTGCAAGGAACAACTTTTGTATTTGCCTCATTATTAAATGCATCTGCAATTACGACATCGCTTGGTAAAACAAAATTAATAGAATTTGCCTTTGCTTTATCGAGTAATTCTTTTGCTAATTCCACTTTGTCTGCTTCAAGAAGTGAATTACCAATATTATAACCAAGTGCTTTATAGAAAGTGAACATCATACCACCGCCTATGATAATATTGTCGCATTTATCAAGTAAATGGTTTATTACATCAATCTTTCCGGAAATTTTTGCTCCACCGATAATTGCAGTAAATGGCTTACGTGGATGCGATAATGCACCACCAAGATAATCCAATTCTTTAAACATCAATAAGCCGGCATATTTTTCCTCGAATAAAGAAGCAACTGCGGCAGTACTTGCGTGGGCACGGTGAGCAGAGCCAAATGCATCATTTACATATACTTCGCAATTTCCAGCTAATTTCTTTGCAAATTCCATATCATTGGCTTCTTCTTCAGCATAAAATCTTAGATTTTCCAATAAAACAATATCACCTAATTCAGCATCATTAATTATCTCGCCGGCATTTTCTGCAATACAATCCTCAATAAAATGAACTTTATAACCCATATAATTTTCTAAATAATCAGCAACGGGTTTCAAACTATAGTCAAGATTTTTTTTGCCTTTTGGTCTGC
The DNA here is from genome assembly GCA_024710535.1 of bacterium. Taxonomy (GTDB): domain Bacteria; phylum Bacteroidota; class Ignavibacteria; order Kapaibacteriales; family UBA2268; genus JANJUO01. Next base: position 5,002 of record JANJUO010000247.1, on the reverse strand, counting down.
CAAGGTGAGACATCAAAACAGGAATTCCACCTTTATCGATAATCATATCGATGGTTGGAAGCGTTTCTTTGATACGTTTAGGATCTGTGATTTGCATATCGCTATTGTAAGGAACATTGAAATCAACACGAACTAAAACGTGTTTTCCTTCAAACCAAGCATTTTCAATTGAATGAACCATTTTAACTCCGGAAAAAATTGTGATATAATAATAAAAGAATTTTCAAATAAAATACAAAAATCACTTGCAATCAAATACATTTAACGAATAATTTCAAATAATCGTGTTAAATAGAAATATTTTCATTTTGAAAAAAAGTGTAAATACTCTGCAATTTTAGTATTTTGATTAATTTGTTCTTTTTTAAGAAATTCAAAATTATTTTTAATGTATTTGAGTAGTTAGCAATTATTAAAAAATTCAAATTCATTAAAAAAAGTATCGAACGAGATTATACTGATTTTTCAACTATATAAAAAATCCCTGTTTAATTGTAAACAGGGATATGAATGAGTATTTAAAGGGATATGTTAGTAAATACTTACTTATTTCATTTGACAAATCTTATAACGCGCCTTCATCATAAGCTACTTCACCATGTAGAGATACGTCCAATCCTAATATTTCATCTTGCTCACTAACCTTAACAGGTGTGATAAAATTAATAATTATAAGCATTACATAAGTGAATACAAATGCGTAAATACTTGCAACTGCAACTGCTATAACTTGTGTGAAGAAAAAGCCCGGATTGCCAAAGAATAAACCATCAGCACCAGCCGCATTGAAAGCTTTTGAAGCGAATACACCTAAAAGAATTGTTCCAAGAACACCACCAATACCGTGAACGCCCCAAACATCGAGAGCATCGTCCCATTTCATTTTATTTTTGAATTCAACCGCTGCGTAGCAAACAGCTCCTGCAGCAATACCGATAAGTGGAGCACTCCAAACCGGAACAAAGCCCGCACAAGGTGTGATTGTTGCCAATCCAGCAATAGAACCGGTTAGTAATCCAACTAATTTTGGCTTCTTTTTTAAAGACCATTCAATAACAAGCCAAGTTACTGTTGCAAATGATGCCGCAATGTCAGTATTGATGAATGCAAGAGAAGTAATGAAATCCACTGCAACTTCACTACCGGCATTGAATCCATACCAGCCAAACCATAACAAACCACTACCAATAGCAACAAGAGGAATGCTGTTTGGAGTGGAGTTTTTGTCCACTCTATCCTTTACATAGAACACAGAAGCAAGTGCCGCAAATCCGGCAGTAGCATGCACAACAATACCACCAGCAAAGTCAAGGACGCCTAATTGGGCCATTAATCCACCACCCCAAACCATGTGAACAAAAGGATAATAAACCAATATTTGCCAAACAGTTAGGAATATCATATAAGATTTGAAAGTAACACGATTCACAAATGCACCTGTAATCAAAGCAGGAGTGATAATCGCAAACATCATTTGATATGCAACAAAGACTAATTCGGGAATTTTTCCGTTACTAAACATCGAATCGATGCCAATTCCCATCAAGAAAGCTTTGTCAAGGTTTCCAATAATTCCGCCTTCGCCACCGCTAAAACATAGCGAATAACCAAAAGCAATCCAAAGTACAGTTGTCCAGCCAAGTGATACAAAACTTTGCATCATAATTGCTAAAATATTTCTTTTTGAAGCAAGCCCGCCATAAAAGAAGGCGAGTGCAGGAGTCATCAGCATCACTAAACTTGTTGCTAATAACATAAAACCAGTTGAGCCGGTATCCATAATTTCACACCTTAATATTTAATAATTTAAAGAGTAATTCCAAAAATAAAGTTAATCGCCGAAAGTTGTGGGTTATATATTAATGAAGTATGTACGGGTAATGTAAAACTATCAGTAACTTTGACAGCTTTGGTTCCTTTCAATCCAAGATTAACAACGCCGAATGTATCGCCAAAAGCACCAGCAGAAGGAGTTAAACCCATAAATAGATTCATGCTGTTTCCTGCTAAAGAAAAGCCATAAGCAAGTTCAAAATAAGTAGAATAATATGTTTCTGCATTTGCATCTTTGGCTTCATCAAATCCCCATTTTTTATCATTACCATAAAAGAAGACAGCGCCCATTACAGTTAATGGAAAATCTTCACCAAAGTTGTAAGAAAGGGCTCCTTCAAGTGTATGAGCAGTGGTTTTATCATCAAAAACGAAAAATCTTGTATCGTCTGAGGCAGGATTAGTGCCATCAATCGATGGAATGAAATAATCAGTAAGAATTATTGAAAAATTTCCGATTGAATATTTTGCAAATAAATCAATTTCTTGGAAGGAACTGTTTGTTGCAATTGCTCCCCAATATCCAATTTCGAAACTACCGCTTTTAACAGTAAGGGTTGGCTGAATGCTTGCTGAATTTCCATAATCTACACCGCGAAAAATGTATCTGCTCATTACATCAGCACCTACGTTCAAAGTGGTACCGGTATTTTCTTCAGAGCGAACAAGGTTAATATTTAGCAAAAATGCTACTAAAACAACAAAACTTAATTTTAAAAACTTCATAAATAATTCCTCTTAAAAATAAAACAAAATTACTTCATTAATCATCACTGAAAAATAGAATAAAAACTGATTTTTCTTTAAGGATTTTGCTTATTTAGTAAGGATTTTTCTGATATTACTTAGAAAAATGATATTCTTGAATTCAAATTAAATTATTTTGGATAAAAATTTGTAATTATAGCTGAAATTCTGAAATTGTAAAAAAAAAGCCCCATGAAATAATCACGGGGCATTCTTTTGTAACTTGTTCAAAAGATAAATCGATTTTTTCGATTTAGGAAGAAATATTACTTCTCTTTTTCATTGTTCTTTTTGCTATTTCTAACAAAGAAAATTATCGGCACAATAGTCATTGCCAATAAAACTCCAACTAATATTGCAAATTTTAAGTCCATTTTTTTTATTCTTATAAAAATTTATAAATTGTTAATTAAGTTTTGTAATTATTATACAAAACAATACTTTAGATATTAATTCAGCTTTGAGATACTACTAAAAAAAATGGATTACCAAAAGTAATGGAATGGGTATATGAAATCATTTTTCCGATATTTAATCAGAATATTTTTGGAATTGAAAAGAAATTGGTATATTTTTTTTTCAATTCTTTTTTTTATTAATTTTGAAATTGTTTCAAAATCTGAAATTAAATTATTAGATTTAGGAAGACGCTCATTATTGAAATTATTCAAACTAAAAATTGATTGCGAAATATCTGCAATCATACCAACATTAACTTCTTTTAATAACTCAATATTTGATGAGAAATGATTTATTCTAAAATCAAAGCGATTATCGTAACAAAAAATATTCCCTATAGCATTTAAATAAATTGCCATCAAAAATATAACACTAATTACTCTAAATCTTTGATTCATAGCACAAAAATTATTAAATAAATTGAAATAATGAAATAATAAATTTTAAAAAAAGTAATTCAACTTGCATTTTAAAAAACATCAGAATCGAAATAGAGGATGAATTATTTTAATTGTCAAATTAACTAATGCATTATTTATTATTGATTTTAAATATTCTTAACAATTATTTAAATTTTTTTTTGCCAAAATAAAATTTATGTATTAATTAAAGAATTGCAAGTAAATCATTCCAAGATAATAAGTTTATTTTTGATAGCAAAAAGCACCATTTCTGCTGAGTTTTTGCACTTAAGTTTTTGCATTAAGTGACTTTTGTGAGTATCAACGGTTTTGATTGATATAAATAATTTATCGGCAATTTCTTTGTTTGAAAGCCCGGTGGCAATCAATTTCAAAACTTCTATCTCTCTTTGAGTAAGTTTCTCATTTTCAATTAAGTTATGCTCTTGCTTAACTCTGTTGATGTAATTCATAAAGAAAAATTCCGAAATATTCTTGCTGAAATATTGGCCGCCATTATTAATAACTTCAATCGCATTTATCAATTCATTAATTGAAGTGTCTTTTGGCAAATATCCGGCGGCACCTGCTTTGACTGCGTTAAGCACAAATTCCTCATTTGTGTGCATTGATAAAATCAAAATGCTTATTTCAGGAAATTTCTCTTTAATTATTTTAGTTAATTCCAAACCGCTCATTTCTTTCATAGTTATATCAGTAATCACTAAATCTGGTGTGATACTTTTCAGCATTTCAACTACCATCTCTCCAGATGTTGCACTACCTATAATTTCAAAATTTTCAATTTCAGAAAGAAGCGACCTTATGCCGTCAAGAAAGATTTTGTGATCGTCAACGAGTAGAATTTTAATTTTCATAAGTACTTTCAATTGGTAAGTTTACAAAAATATTTGTGCCTTTATTCTTAATTGAATTAATCAGAACTTTCCCTTTCAAAAGTTCAACTCTATCAAGTATGTTGTGAATACCATTTCCCTCATAAGCGATATCTGTATCGAAACCCTTACCATTATCGCTTACTAATATAGAAATCATACTTTTCTCTGTGCTAATTTCGAAATTTGCTTCGCTTGCTTTGGAATGTTTGAGGATGTTATTGATTAATTCTTGAACAATTCTGAAAATATAAATTTGCCTTTTTGAGTCAAGATTTATCTTATTCAAATTATTACAAGAAAATTGAAAACTTATTTCAGAATTATTAAATGCATCACGACATAGTTTTTTCAATCCATCAGCCAAACCGAACATTTCAAGAACTGTCGGAGTTAAGTCATTAGAAATACTACGGATTTCGTTAATAGTCTGAATCAATAATTCCAATGCTTCGTCAAGAAAAAAATCACTTTTACTCTTGTCGGCATTTCTTACTTGCTCCAGTTTCATTTTCACAGCAAGTAACATTTGTCCCAATCCATCATGCAAATCTCTTGATAATCGCTTTCTCTCCATTTCAAGAGTATCGATCATAGTGCTTATTCTATTTAATTTATCTTTTTGAATTTGTTCGGATTGTATGGAAAGTTGCTCCGCCATATCAT
>JANJUO010000222.1 GCA_024710535.1 bacterium | reverse complement strand
TAAATGTTTGTAATCCATACCAGATATTTAAAGAATTTTAATCTTGCAAATATCAGTAACTTGATAAAATGAATAGTTATTGCTTTCAAATAGCAAAGAAATCAAAAATATTTAAAAACGGCTGAATAGTTACAAATTTTTAGCAAAAAAACATATTTATCATCAATATAGTCTTATAAAATATTTAAAATTCTTTAATATAATACATTTTTTTTGTAAATTAACATTTTGAAAATAATTTAATTAATGAATATTTATTTGATTGATAAAATATGAATTTGAAAGACTTTAGTAAACCGATAAAACAAGATTTGGAGCAGTTTAACGATTATTTCAAAAAGTTACTTGATACAAAGGTTTCATTACTTAACCTAATTCTGAAATTTATAACCCAAAAGAAAGGTAAGCAGTTACGTCCAATGCTGGTGATGCTTTCTGCAGGATTATGTGGCGGAATCAATCAGCGTTCTTATGTTGGTGCCGCTATGATGGAGCTTCTTCATACTGCAACTCTTGTTCATGATGACGTGGTTGACGAAGCCTCCGAAAGAAGAGGGCTTGCATCGATTAATGCAAAATGGAATAATAAAATTGCTGTTTTAGCCGGTGATTTTTTGCTGTCGAAAGGTTTAATTATATCGGTTGAGGCAAATGAAACTCTATTTTTGGGTGCTACTTCAAAAGCAGTGCGAAGGATGAGTGAGGGAGAATTGCTTGCCATTGACAAAAGTCGCGATTTTATTATTGATGAAGAAATCTATTTTAGAATTATATCTGATAAAACAGCATCTTTAATGGCGGCATGCTGTAAAATCGGTGCGATAAGCGCTAGCGATAACGCAGAAATTCATGATAAATTAGAATTATTTGGAGAGTATGTAGGAACTGCATTCCAAATTAAGGACGATATTTTGGATTATACATCTAATAGTTTTTTGATTGGAAAGCCGGTTGGGAATGATTTGAAAGAGAAAAAAATCACTTTGCCACTCATTTATGCACTTTCAAAAATTGATCAAAAAGAATCTGAAAAAATTACTAAACGAATCAAAAAGGGAAAACTTTCCAAGCAGGATATCGAGCAATATATACAACTTGCAAAAGATAACGGAGGAATTGATTACGCCGTTTCCAAAGCAACAGAATATATTAATTTGGCAAAAGAAATAATTATGGAGTTCCCGGATAGCGAGTCGAAAGATTCTTTGCTTGCCTTCTCGGATTTTGTATTGCAGAGAACAAATTGATTTTTTTATGATATGTCGGCTAAAACAGCCGAATGAACAATAAATACTGTTCCAACAGTTGTAACAACTGACGCCCAAGCAATGTGTAGCTTGCAATATGTTTACCTAATAAGTTGTAATTCCGAATCGATGTGAAGAATCCAGAATTATCTAAATAATTGATTTCTATTAATTTCTCAACTTCGGTTCTAAACGATGGATTAAGCAATTATTACGATCATAAAATGTGAATAAAAAAATTTAAAGATAATGAAATTTTTTGAAATCATGTGAATAAAGAATCTTTCAATCATTGAAGCTATTCAGCAGAATTAATAATATTTATTTTGCTGTTAATTGGGATATTTTATAATTAAAGATTAATAAAACTCCTTAACAATTCCCTTTGAGAATTTCAATGAATTTTATAGATTTTAATTAGTCATATTATATGCAAATTGATAGCAGGAGTAAATATTTTTCGGCTGAGTTGTTGCCAGAATTTTAGCATTCCAATCCAAGCATTTTTTTTATCTATTGAAATACTTTTCAATTAAGATTTCTTTGAAAATATCATATTTATTGTCATAACTTGATTGAGTGGAAACTCCATAAAGCAAAATCGTATCAGTATTTAGATATTTCTTGAAATAGTCAATTTTGTTTTTGGTCGGACTGCTCAAATCCTTATAATATTTCCAAAAATGCTCACCAACATCTATATTTTTAATAATTGGGCGATAATTTCTATTGCCTAACCATCTGCGATTTGTTACATACCTAATCCATTCCAAACCGACATTTATTGCTTTGGATATTTCGCAATTTGCTGCAAAGTCATACACAATACATTCATAACCAAGAGCAAGATGGAGCAAGAAATTTGAATCTATATTTTCCAAAATTCTTTCAAAATTGCTTCTCTCGCAATGCGTTGAGAGCAATCGAATAAAACTCACATCTTCATTACTAAAATCATATTTTTCAAATGCTTCAATGCCATTTGTAAGATTTATAAATATTTTTCTTTTCATCATTTGATAAACAATTTTAAAATTACAATATCGTTAATTTCCAAATTAATTATATTTTTTCAAATAAAAAATTATTAGGGTTATAGAAATGGAAAATTTACCGGTAATTGCTCAAAAAGCACCATATAAATTGGATTTGACTGCTGGAAAGTATCATTGGTGTACTTGCGGTTTGTCCCAAAAACAACCATTCTGCGATGCTTCACACAAAGGAAGCGGAATGAAATCATTGGCTTTTGAATTAACTGAAGACCAAACAGTGTATTTATGTGGATGCAAAAACACAAAGAACCCGCCTTATTGCGATGGCACTCACGGACAATTATAATAATAAAAAATGGATTTCAGAATATTTTCCGAAATCCATTTTTCTTTTATCTAAAACGATAAATAATTATCTTTTGTTATAAGAAGGTCTTTGTCCAGATCTTCTATCATCCGAATGTGGTCTATGTTCACGTGGCTCACGAGGTCCTTCTGCTCTTGGCTCAGGCATTCCTTCTGGACGTGGGAGTAATGCTTTTCTTGATAATCTAAATTTGCCATCTCTGGTTATTTCTATCAATTTTACTTCGAT
>JANJUO010000205.1 GCA_024710535.1 bacterium | reverse complement strand
TTATTACATTTTTTGACAGTTTTTACTTATATTTACTATTTTGATGAATTTTATGCTTGATTTTTACATTTGACAACTTGAAATTATCAACTGACGTCTTGAATTTATAGTTGGATAACTTAGTATCATCTTCTGACAACTTAGCATTATAATTTGATAACTTGATATAATCTTCTGATAACTTAGAATTATTAACTGTATTCTTAGAATTATCTTTTGATAATTTTAAATTAACATTTGATAACTTGATATAACCTTCTGACAATATGGAATTATTAATTGAATAATTGATACCATCATCAGCCAACTTGAAATTACATTCAGATGAATTATAATCAACAACTGACGAGTTAGAATTATCAACTGACGTATTATTCTATATTTATGTCGATAATTGATATTAATAAACAAAAAATATTGTATAAAATTAAAAAAATATTTAATAAAATAATAATTTTTTTCAATATTATTTTATTTCATTCGTTAAAAATGCAATTGTTTTTATTTTTTTTAGTTTTTTATAGGTATTAATATGTCATCAACAGATTTTTCAAGTAGGAAGTATTCACTTTCTGACACTGATCTTGCAGTATTTGCCAATACATTAGTATTTGTAATGAGCAGGGACATTGATGAATTTGAAGTTTATGGGGTTTCTAACGACTCAATTTCAGATTTAGAAGACATGATAAATGATTTTCAAGAGATGCCGGATGATGAAATCAATCGAACTGAAATAAGTGAAGCCGTTGAAGCAAGAGAAAACCTACGCAACTCAATTTTAAATACTATGCGTGGCTTATCTGCACGTGCAAAAGCTATTTTTGGTGATAAAAGTGCGAAATATAGATCCTTATCACCGGGTGCTATCTCACAATTATCAGAAAATAACCTCTTAGCAGCGGCTCGTCAAGTGCATACTTCAGCTGAAAATAACTTGTCGGCTCTTGAATCCGAAGGAGTTTCGGAAGATTACTTAAATAATTTTAATGCTACCATCAATGATTATGAAGATGCAATCAATAATGTAAATAATAAGAAGATTATGCGAGATGACGCCACCGAACTTAAAATAATTAAAGGCAATGAATTATATAGTTATGTCGTGAAATATTGTAATTATGGAAAAATTATTTGGGGCGGAGTGAGTGCCGCTAAATATAACGACTATGTAATATATTCTGCAGGCACAGGCGGATCGGGCAGTAACAATGGAGGTGGTACTTCCCTTGCGGCACCAACATCTTTGCGATATGATTTTGCTGGCAGAACTGTGATATGGAATACTGTAAGTGGCGCCACAAGTTACCAATTAGAATTTTCTATTGATAATGAAGATTGGTCTATTTTGTATGATGATGATGGTACTGAATTCTTCTCGGAAGAACTATTTCCCGACCATTGTTACTTTAGAGTCAAGGCAAAAAATGCAAATTACAACAGTTCATATACAACTTATAACTTAGTTTACAATTATAATTTAAATGGTCCAGCAAATTTAACGCACATTCCATCACTTCCCGGCTTTACTTGGAATCCGGTTCCCGGTGCAACAGCATATCAAGTAGAAATTCGTCCTTCCGATGGCTCAGATGATGATTATTACCAAATATATTTTGGTAATGACACCACATTAGTACATGCTGACCCGGTAGGAACATATTTTGTAAAGGTACGTTCATTAAATGAGAATGATATAAGTGGTTGGATGCTCTTGGCTTATAATGTTGGAGTATAGATTTAATATAATTTTGAATATTAATAATTAAAATAATTGAAAATTATATAATCGTGATAATTGAAAACATTTAAATTTTCAAATATTTATTATTTGTATTTGTTGATTTATTAAAATTAAGACTGAACGGCTATCAAAATTGAATATTTATTCTGTTAGAAAAATAAAATTTATTCTTTTAACAGAATATTTTATTTTTTGTATAAATTGAATTTATTAAATTTGGAGAATGCTTGCACTCCCCTATTAAATCAAGCAATTACTGAAGTGTAAATTTATTCGACTATCATCAATCGTTGTCTAAATATTTGATTGTTATTATTAATTATCAAGTAATAAATACCAACTTGCAAATTATTTGTTTCAACTATATTGTTGTCAAGAGTAAATATTTTCATACCAAGATAATTATACAAGTCAATTTTATATGAATTTAGGAAATCACCTGCAAATGCTGTAAAAACATCACCTTTTTTTATATATGAAGTATTTGCAAAATTGCTATCATATTCAGCTTCAACATTTTGAACATCAGAATAAATTCTAAATTTGAAATTTTTCAACTTTGCTCCCCAAAATGTCGAGCCTTTATCACTCATCAAGACGTATCTTAATTTAATTGAATCATTTTTATATTTATCGAGAGCCACAACTTGATTAATCCACATTGGCATATAGCCTTGGAAACCGTATCTATTGAGTAATTGCGTGCTATTTGGCAAACCAATGCCGCGATTCATTCTACTGCTTCTTAAATTTTCCCAAATGGCAGTTTCGAAGTTGTAAATTTGGAGTTCGAGGAAATCAAATTTCATTTCGATTGCGTATTTAATGTCAAACTCGAAAGAAATATGATCAGAATCGAATAACTGAGCGGGTAGTTCGATTATCGAATAAGAAGAATCCAAATACTTTTCATCAACATTCGATGAAATTATATGTTCCTCGATTGTCGTATCGAAATAAGCCCACCAATTTTCATCAAATTTGAAATTCGAAAGAGTTTGATCAAACTCAATTTTCTTATAAACCGGCTGATGATATTGAATTTGGAACGAATCTTTTTTTGGAATGTTATTTTCAAGTAAATTTGTGTAAATTTGAAGAGTTGAGCCGTTTTCAATATATTGAGAATCAATCAATTTTGTTCTAAAATTGTAAGACTCCCCTTTTGCCAAACTCGGAATTTGAATTTTATTTTGATCAATAAGAATTAGCGGATTCGCCGAGCTGATTTCGAGCATCGTTTCATCACTTAGATCGAATCCAATATTCTGTATTTCAACAAATAACTCCTTGATACCATTTTCGTAAAGATAATCGACATCTTTTATAACCACATTCGATCCGGCTGACCAGATTAATTGCTTAATGAATTGAAAATTTTGCTCGCAATATGGAATAATACTATCAACTCGAGTGTAAAATCCATCAAAATCATCGCCAATTTCAATAGTGAAACTAAGGGCACCACTATTTTGAAAGTGGAAATCATCGGCTCCACCCTGCGCCACATAATTTAGAATGTTTGCCGCAGTTCCAAAAGTGAATGGAGTATTTTTTGAAATATAAAAACTGAAATCTCGATAGAAATTGCTGTCAGGACACTCCAAATTTTTATGATTGTAAGGGTAAACAAGCATATTTCCATACGTGTGATAATTAAAAATCGTCTTGAAATTAGAAGTTGAAGCCAAATTTTTCATTGCTTGAGTCTCTGGCTCCGAAAAGGGAGCATTACCAGGATATGTTTCAAAGCTGGTTTGTCTTTCTGCATTCTTTTTATCATAATCCCAGAAATCTTGCGGACCATAATTCCTGTTTATATCAACACCTGTAACTTTGCCATTGATAACTCTTGAGTTTTTTCGCCATAATCCCCCGCCATTAGGAGAATTTTTGTAGTTAATTTCATATCCGTCCGGATTGATAATAGGTACAAAAACGATGTTTCGATTTTGTAATAAGTACAAAATTTCAGCGTCATTATTTTCGAGCAATTCTATCAACTTCCAAGCAGTATAAATATTGATAGTGGCACTGATTGGCTCCCTTGCATGATGAACTCCATTGATAAGAACTTGTGGATATGACATAGAACCCATGCATGAAGACGGACCAAAACAATACGCATAAATAGAACGCTTTTCTATGCTCTTGCCTATTTCAAATTTCGAAACCAAATTAGGATATTTCTTGGTGATAGAATCAAAATTTGCATAGATTTCTTCAACTGTGAAGTTACCGGCATAAGATCCCGACTTGAAATATTTACCGCTTTGGAATTGCTCGTAATTTTTGTTGATTTCAGAATATTTTGAAGACAAAAATTGTTCATAATTATCCTGAATAATCTCAAAATTGAATTTATCTTTAATAAAATTGAATTCATCATCATTCAAAATCAATGTGATAGCAGTATTTTCTTTGATAATTGCATTAGATAAATCAAAATCCATATCCAAAAATCTGTTAAATTCCGCATCATTCACAAAATTTACATTAACTAACTTGTATTCCGCAAAAGAAAATGATGAGAAAAGAATAATTAGAGCAAAAAATAAATATTTCACAATCTTAACCCTCAAAAATAATAAATATAAACAAAATTCTGCAAACAAAAAAAGGAATTCTGAGATATAAAAAATATTATTAATGTGATTATATTCACAAAATATCTTATTTTAGTATTGTATTTTATTAACAATTTGAAATAAATAAATATGGAACAAGTTAAAAATTATCTTAGCAGCAAACGCGCTGAAATTCACAGAGAATTAGAAACAATAAACAAATCAATCATTGAAGAAGAAAAACGCGGCGATGATTTTAGAGATGTGCCCGAACTGACTACATCGCAGAAAGCAAAAGTTAAAATACTTGCAAAACATCATTTTTTGGGCGGTCAGGTGGAAGTATTAGATGAAATTCTTGAAATACTTGAAGACAAATTGAATAAATAAATCAAATTTTGAATTTTTTTATATAAAGATTAAATTGATATTTATTAATTTAGTATTTTAATTTTATCAAATTTTGAAAAGGTAATAATCATGTATTCAAAAATGAAAGAATTTCTGAAATCAGAACTCGACACACTACTTGAGCAGAAACTTTATAAGCACGAAAGAATTATCGAATCACCTCAAGCGGCAGAAATTACAGTTAACGGCAAAAATGTATTGAATTTCTGCGCTAATAATTACTTGGGCTTGTCTTCTCACCCTGAACTTATCAAAGCTGCCCATGAAATGATAGATGAACGCGGCTTTGGCTTATCATCTGTGAGATTTATTTGCGGAACTCAAGACATTCACAAAACTTTGGAGAAAAAAGTAGCAGATTTTTTGGGATTGGAAGATTCGATTTTATTCTGCTCAGCATTTGATGCAAACGGAGCAGTATTCGAGCCCTTGTTTGGATCAGAAGATGCAATCATTACAGATGCATTGAATCACGCATCTATAATTGATGGCATCCGATTATCAAAAGCTCAGCGCTGGGTTTATAAGCATGCCGATATGAGAAATATCGAAGAAGAAGATCCTGCAACAGGAAAAATGCTAAAAGGTTTGGAAAAATGCTTGATAGAAGCAAATGAAAAGAATTGCCGATTCAAAGTGATTGCCACCGATGGTGTTTTTAGTATGGATGGCGACATTGCAAATTTGAAAGATATTTGCGATTTGGCAGATAAATATGATGCCTTGGTGATGGTTGATGATAGCCATTCCAGCGGATTTATGGGCAAAACAGGTCGCGGAACTCATGAATATCGCGATGTTATGGGTAGAGTAGATATTATCACAACCACATTCGGAAAAGCTTTGGGCGGTGCAAGTGGCGGATGTATTGCAGGGCATCAGGAAATAATCGATTGGATGCGAAACAAAGCAAGACCATATCTCTTCTCGAACACGCTTGCTCCATCTGTTGTTGGTGCTACTATTAAATGCTTGGATATTCTCACTGCGTCAACTTATTTACGAGATAAATTAGAAGAGAATACTAAGAAATTTAGAAAAGAAATGACAGAAGCCGGCTTTGATATAATTCCAGGCGAGCATCCGATCACTCCAATTATGTTCGGAAAATATGATAATTGCTCAGCATTAGCAGTTGAATTTGCAAACAAAATGCTTGAAGAAGGAATCTATGTAATCGCATTTTCATTCCCGGTAGTTCCAAAAGGAAAGGATAGAATTAGAGTGCAGATTTCTGCCGCTCACGAGCCGGAACATATAGATAAAGCAGTAAAAGCGTTCATAAAAGTTGGAAAAGAGCTAAAAATGATATAATATTTAATTTTTTTTAAATTATTTATTGGTTATTTTCAAAAAAAACTATATATTTGAAGTTTAAATTAGAATATTTAAAAACATATAGATAGAAGTTGTATGATTGAAGAATATTTGCCGTTGATAATTATGCTTGTGTTGGGCTTTGGCGTAGCAGTTTTGTTCTTGTATTTGGCAGAATGGCTAGGAGCAAGACGAACAACACATGGCAAACAAACAACTTACGAATCAGGCATGGAGCCATTGGGAACTGCACGAGACAGATTTTCAATTAAGTTTTATATGGTTGCCGTGAGCTTTATCGTTTTTGATATCGAAGTTGTGTTTATGTATCCGTGGGCTGTTCAAGTGGGCGAGCTTGGTCTTGTTGCATTTTGGACAATGACAGTATTTATGCTTATATTGTTTGCCGGATATTTCTATGAATTGAAGAAAGGAGGCTTTGAATGGGATTAAATGAAATATTGAAGAATCAGGGATTTCTTACAACTTCCTTAGAAGCAGTGGTTAAATGGGCACAGAAAAATTCTGCTTGGCCTATGCCACTTGGAATTTCCTGCTGTGGAATTGAAATGATGGCTTTTGCCGCTTCAAGATATGACGTATCTCGATTTGGATCGGAAGTTTTTAGAATGACTCCACGCCAAAGTGATATTTTGCTTGTTGCAGGAACAGTAACTTACAAAATGGCTTGGGTGGTTCGCAAAATTTATGATCAAATGCCCGATCCTAAATGGGTTATTTCTATGGGTGTGTGCGCTTCTTCGGGCGGAATGTTTAGATCATATCCTGTTGTTCAGGGGATTGATCAATTTTTGCCGGTCGATGTTTATATTGCCGGATGTCCCCCAAGACCTGAATCTGTGATTCGTGCTTTGATGACTATTCAAGAAAAAATTCAGAAAGATCATAAGCCTGATTTTGTGAATTTTGGCAAAGATGTTTCGCCAACTCCACATCAGCATAAGTTCGATTCTGATTTGATTTTCAACCCAATGAGAAGTAAGCATATTCATAATGCTTAATTCAAAAATGAGAACACAAAAAGATTCTTCAATAATTATTTGTTGAAGAATCTTTTTAATTTAATAATCTAAAGAATTTATAGATTGATTCCGATTTTATTAATTTGGTAGATTTTTAATTAATGGCTTTGATTCTATTATAAATGTTAAAAAATTCAAATTATATTCTAATATTGTCTTTGCTTTTTGTATTTTTAATTAATGCAAATGCGATGTATTTTATTGAAAATAAAGGACAATTCAGCGATAATGTAATGTTTTTTGCTGAGTCAGAAGATGCAAAAATTTGGTTTGCACAAGATGGTATATATTTTGACTATTTTAAATATTCAAATATTAAATTCGAAAATGATAGACTTATAAATTACGAAAAAGATGGATTAACTGTAAGATTCGAACTCGAAAATGCAAATTTTTCAAATATTTCTAAAATTATTCAATCAATTTCTTACTTTAATTTTATTAAAGGACATAGCAACTCCAATATTTCCCATATTTCAACTTATCAATCAATAATTTTTAATGATATTTATGATGGAATTGATTTGAAATTCTATTTTATTGATGGGAAGTTGCATTATGATTTTATTGTTGAGCCAAATTCTGATTTGAATTTGATTAAAATGAAATTTCATGGAATTGATAATGTTGTTGTAAATGAAAATCAACTTCACCTTCAAAGCGATTTCATTGATATTTTTCATAAAGATATTTACGCTTATCAAATTATTAATGGTGAACAGCATCAGGTTGAAACTTTTTTTTCCCAAACAAAAAGCGGAATCGGATTTGATGCGATAAATGTGAATAAAAATGAGAAATTAATTATTGATCCTGTGATTTTCTCAACTCTGATTGGAGGGAATGATTTTGACATTGTTCGCGATATTACGGTTGATAATTTTGGCAATTCTTACATCACTGGATATACAAATTCCAAGAATTTTCCAACAACGATTGGTGCTTATCAAACTTCTTTTAGAACAACAACTTACGATTTCCCGGATATTTTTGTCAGTAAGTTCGATTCAACTGGCTCGAATTTATTATTTTCTACTTTTATTGGTAGTTTTGGTGATGATTATGCTGAAGCAATCCAAGTAAATAATCAAGGTGAGATTTATTTAGCTGGATATTGCTGGGGAATTGGCACTTTTCCGGTTACAAAGGGCGTTTATGATAGTTTGGGAAGCGAAGGATATGATATTTTTTCATTGAAATTAAGTGCAGATGGTAGCAAACTCCTCTATTCTACTTTGATTGCCGGAAAGAAAGATGATTTCGCAAATGATATTCAAATTGATGAATTTGGGAATACTTATATTGTGGGCTATGTTTCTCATGATAGCCAATTTCCGTTAACTGCTGGTGCTTATAAATCAAGCAATAGCGGCAAATACGATGCTGTTTCGATGAAATTAAATTCTGATGCAAGTAAATTGTTATATTCTACGCATATTTCAGGTACTGCTGATGATTTTGGGCAGTCAATTTATATAGATCATGAAAAAAATGCTTATATTATTGGAATTACTCGCTCTTCAAATTTTCCTACAACTACAAGTGCTTTCCAAAAAGCATATAGCGACACAGCCGAAACCGATAGATATAGCGATGTTTTCATTTGTAAAATCAATCCAAATGGAACGGCATTAACTTATTCTACTTTTTTGGGTGGAATTTCCAAGGATGCCGGATATGGTATTGCTTTGGATAAATCGCAAAATATTGTTGTGTGCGGATTTACAGAATCTGTTAATTTT
>JANJUO010000193.1 GCA_024710535.1 bacterium | reverse complement strand
TGAAGTTATATTTTATAATTTCTCTATACTTAATCCTTAATAAGCTGATGAAAAATAAAGACTTCTCGAATAAAGTCAGGCAGATAAGAAACGTGAGCAAGAAGATAAGAAACGTCTTGATGCTGAAGCAAAGAAAGCTGCAGAAGCAAAGGCACCTGTTGCCGAAGCTGCACCTGCTGTTGATGATGCCGCCAAAGCCGCTGAAAGGGAAGCGAAAAGATTAGAAGCTGAAAAGAAAAAAGCAGAAAGACTTGCAGCTAAAAAAACTGAAGGTTGATTTTGTTAATAAAATAATTTTGAAACATAGATTTTTGAGTAATTATGAATTGGTTTGATATAATTTTTTACGGATTTGCATTGATAGTGGTAGTATCTGCCGCAGGAGTGGTTTTTTCCAAAAAATTAATAACATCGGCATTTTCTTTGTTATTTACATTTTTCGGGGTTGCCGGTTTGTATGTATTACTCAATGCTGATTTTATTGCCGTTACACAAATTATGGTGTATATCGGTGGTATTCTTGTGCTGATCATTTTCGGTGTGATGCTTACATCTCGAATAACGGGGGTTGAAATCAAGCAGGGCACAACAGGGAAATATCAATATGCGCTTGCTGGAATAATCACTGCAATAATTGCAGTATTTCTGATTGTGATGTATTCGAGTGTGCAATGGCTTTCAGCACCTGCTCCTGAAGTTACAGGAACTGTTAAAGGTATTGGTACTTTATTA
This sequence comes from bacterium, assembly GCA_024710535.1. Classification (GTDB taxonomy): domain Bacteria; phylum Bacteroidota; class Ignavibacteria; order Kapaibacteriales; family UBA2268; genus JANJUO01. The sequence goes on along the minus strand of JANJUO010000193.1, from coordinate 3,329 downwards.
ATGACTGAGTATTTTCTTGCATTTCAAGTAGCGGCAGTTTTATTGCTTGTTGCATTTATAGGTGCTGCAAAAATTGCAAAGAAAGATTAAATTGAAAATCATTTAATGGAATTAAAATTATGACTATAGGCTTAACTCATTATCTTGTTGTAGGTGCACTTTTGTTTAGTCTTGGAGTGTTTGCAATCATAACACGAAAGAATGCAATTATGGTGCTTATGGGATTGGAGTTGATACTCAATTCTGCAAATCTGAATTTCATTGCTTTTTCGAAATTCGGTGGTTTGAATATGGAAGGACACGTTGCCACTTTGTTTGTAATAATTTTGGCTGCTGCCGAAGTTGCTGTTGCATTGGCGATTGTGTTGAACATATATCAAAATTATAAACATATAAACATTGACGAAGTAAATGCTCTAAAAGAGTAGTTACAAAGAATTAAATTGAAAATTATTAATCAAATAAAGAATGGCTATGTCATCTGATACTTTACTATGGTTATCGCTGGTAATTTTTATGATTCCGCTTTTGGCGTTCATAATTATTATCTTTAACCAGGAACGTCTGGGAAAATTTGCCGGAATTCTTGGCACTACTTTATTAGGTATTGATTTTGTTCTTGCCGCTGTCGTTGCTTTTTTTAAGCTGACCAGCACAAGCGAAAAACTCGAAGGAATGATTCAATGGAAGTTCGATTGGATATTTCTCGGCAATAAAACAATATCTCTTGGTTTGGGCTTGGATAATTTAGCGGCAATAATGCTGATTGTGGTTACTCTGATTAGCTTTCTTGTGCATTTGTTCTCTACAGAATATATGGCAGAGGACAAACGATTTCCAAGATTTTATGCATACTTGGGAATTTTCACCTTTTCGATGCTAGGTATAGTTCTTGCCAACAATTTACTTAATATGTATATATTTTGGGAACTTGTTGGGTTGAGCTCATATCTTTTGATTGGCTTTTGGTACGAAAAAGATTCTGCCGCAAATGCCAACAAAAAAGCATTTGTAATGAATAGAATTGGTGACTTGGGATTTTTTGCAGGTATAATGATTGTATATTTTACATACAATACATTTATGTTTGATGATTTATTCAAACAAATCTCCGAAGGCGTGTTGCCGTTTGATAGTGGATTGGTTCTTACTTTAATGGGTATATTCATTTTTATGGGTGCCATTGGTAAATCTGCTCAATTCCCTCTTCATACGTGGTTGCCTGATGCGATGGAAGGTCCAACCCCTGTTTCTGCATTAATCCATGCTGCTACGATGGTTGCTGCGGGTGTTTATTTAACAGCAAGGGTATTCCCAATATTCACTGCTGATGCACTTGTGTTTATTGCTTATATTGGTGCAATCACTGCATTTATGGCGGCAACAATTGCAATTACTCAAAATGATTTCAAAAAAGTATTGGCATACTCTACCGTTAGCCAACTTGGCTATATGATTATGGCGTTAGGTATTGGTGCTTATACTACAGGATTTATGCATCTTGTAACTCACGCTTGGTTTAAAGCTTGTTTGTTTCTTGCATCTGGTTCTGTTATTCATGCAATGCATCATGCAGCACATCACATGCACGATCATCATACCGATCCACAAGATATTAGAAATATGGGTGGATTGCGAAAAACTATGCCAAAAACATATTACACATTTTTATTTGCGACCATTGCGATTGCAGGAGTTCCTTTTACATCTGGCTTCTTAAGTAAAGATGGAATTCTTGCAGGTACATTGGCATTTGGAAATCTTAGCGGTCATTGGTTTATTCCTTTTGCAGGCTTTGCGGCTGCTGGTATGACTGCATTTTATATGTTTAGACTTGCAATTGTTTCATTCCATGGTGCTCCAAAAACAAAGGTATCGAGCCATACACATGAAAATAAATGGGTTATCACAACTCCATTGATGATTCTTGCGGGCTTGTCTTTCTGGTTTGTTTATTCATTCAATCCAATTGATGCAACATCGGGTTGGTTTCATCATAAAATCAAAGCACCTGCTACTTCGGTTGGAGAGAAATATCAATTTGACTTTTTGATTCCTTATCATAAACCTGCACCTGAAGTAACTGCCGATGATTTTATTCAATCAGGTCATGGTGGTGGCGGAATGCATGGCGATGCTGTAACTGAAGAAAATCGTGCAGAATTAAATAAAGAAATTGCCAGAATCAAAGCACAGTTGGAAGCCGAAAAAGCAAAGCATGGTCATCATGCCTTCAACAAATTTGAAGAAGAAATGCATCATCAACATTACAATGCAATGTTTATGTCGCTTTCTATTGCCGGCTTTGGAATTTTGCTTGCATTTATTTTCTATCAATTTAAAATATTTAGTGTTGATAATATTATGAATCAAATCAAGCCTTTATATAATTTTTCATTAAATAAATGGTATTTTGATGAATTTTATGATAAAGTTTTTGTTGGTGGTACATTATTAATTTCAAAACTTATGGCATGGATTGATGCTAATATTTTTGATGGAATAGTAAATCTTAGCGGTTATTTAACTAAATGGCTGGGATTTGGTGTTGGTAAATTCGACAATATTGTAGTTGATGGTATTGTGAATTTATCAGGTGCTGTGGTTGGTTTCTTTGGTGTTATTGCCAGAAAATTCCAAACAGGCAAAATTCAAACTTACCTTGCAATGTCAGTTATCGGACTTGTATTGTTGATTTGGTGGTTAATTTAATAATTTGATAAAGATAATATAATAAATAAATCAGGAGATTAAAGTGAATATTTTAGGTATTGGAATTCTAACTTGGATTACTTTCCTACCAATTTTAGGTATGATTGCAATTCTTGCGATTCCTTCGCGTAAAAATGAAAACGGTATATCCGGTTCATTAAATCTATATAGGTATATTACACTTGGCGCTACTTTTTTGCAATTAGTTTTGGCTGTTGTGATTTTTGCTGGATTTAATCCCGGTTTAACCGGTATTAATTCAGCCGAAACAATGCAACTTGTTGAAAGAGTAACATGGATAAATTTAACCAATTTACCAATGCTTGGTGATTTGAAAATTGAATATTTTCTTGGCATTGACGGTATTAGTGCCCCAATGGTTCTTCTTACTGCGATTGTTTCTTTTCTCGCAGTATTTGCTTCTTGGGGAATCGAAAAAGCTGCAAAAGGTTATTTTGCGATGTATCTATTGCTTGTAACAGGTATGATGGGCGTTTTTGTGGCGCTTGATTTCTTCTTATTCTATGTATTTTGGGAAATTATGCTTCTACCTATGTATTTTTTGATAGGTATTTGGGGTGGTCCAAGAAAAGAATATGCTGCAATTAAGTTCTTCC
>JANJUO010000180.1 GCA_024710535.1 bacterium | reverse complement strand
GGAGAGTATATATTTGAAATTAAATCAACTCCAAGTGATTCGACGAGCAATTTTCTATATTTTAATGTAAAAGAAGGAACTGCTACAGTTTTATCAATCAATAATGATACAATTAAAATAGTAAAAATAGACCCAACAATTGTAAAAACGTGGCTGAGTTTAGACCCATTGGCTCAGAAATATCCATCAGTAAGTCCTTATGTTGGAATGGGAAATAATCCCGTGATATTTGTAGATGCGAGAGGTGATAGTATAAATTTAGGAAACTTAACAGATGTTGATAAGAATGGCAACTTGAAAAATAGGTCACTGGTACAGTCATTTGAAGCATTTGCATCAAGTAAAGATGGAAGGAAGTGGATTCTTGAAAGGGCTCAGAAAGGATTTAGTTATCAGGGATTGATATATAAGGATTTGATTATAAATGTAACCACAGAAGGTTATTTATGTAGTTCTGGAATTGATTATATATTTGAATATGATAATCCCGACAGATTAGATGCAACGAGAGTTGGAGTTGAATTTGATCGAGTAAAAATTAGTATAAACTTAAATAGTTTTTCAGCGAATACTGACTATTCAATGAGAATCTTGGAAAAAACTAATACATTGATTCATGAAGCATGGTATCATGGTTATCATTTTGAAAAACAATTTTTAAGTGGAAATTATATATTTATTGAGGGTACAAATAATATTAGAGCAACAAATCATGATCATAATAAAATAGATTTATCAAAATCTTATGATAGACTTTGGTATCGAGTTCTACAACAATCATTAAGAAATTCTTTATTTGGTAAAAATGGATTTAAACTTTTAAACAGTATTAATATGCAGTATAATGCGAATCAAACAGAAAAAGATATATTGAAAATAATGAGGCATGGGTTTCATGAATATAAATGGAGTGAAGGTTTTGAAATTTTCCAAAAAAACATATCAAAGTAATAATATGAAAAAAATATTTTTATTTTTAATAATACTTTCATTATCTAATTCCTGTAGCAAAGATGATGTAAAAGATGAAGAATATTATCTTAATTATTGGGAATTATACAAATACAAACATACCGAAGCTGAAATGATGGAAATGCACGAAGATATTAACGAACTGTATATCACTGATAGCTACGTCATTGATACACTTTTTGTACGGAATAATGAGCTAATTTCTAATTGCAAAGAGCCAGTAATTAGATATTTAAATAAAAAAAATTATAATAACATGGAATTAAATAAGATAAAAAACATTTTAAAAATTGATTCCCTTGAACTCTTAGATAGTATTATTTATGAAAATAAAATATATCATATTCCAAAATATGTATTTTTTAGCGATATCCAATTTGAAAATAAAACCTATATCAAGAAAACATTTGCTGGTTTGTTTGAAATTGATAAAAACCCAAAGAATTCACAAAATATAATTTATGAGACAATAGAAGAATTTGGTATTGTTCACGCTTATACAGAATATAATAAAAATGCAAGACCTGGTTATTATACTGATGTATTGTCATATAGATTAATTAAGAAAGTTCATCACAAGAAGAACAAAGATAGTGTAGTTTTTGACTTAACTGATATGAAACTGAAGTATTAATCAATTTTTATAATATGAATCTGAAAATAAAACATACCAACAGCGACCCCGACTACCGCTTTGGCTTCAATGGAATGCTGAGGGATGATGATGTGAGAGATAAGAATGCTCCTATTTTTGCGGAGGAAGGACTGGGGAATAGTTACGACTTTGGGGCGAGAATATATGACCCGAGAGCGGGGCGTTGGCTATCCCTTGACCCGCTTATGTCTAAATATCCGAGTGTAAGTTCGTATATTTTTACTTTAAATAATCCAATAAATTTTATTGATCCGGATGGTAGGGTAGTTATTTTTATCAATGGACAGCACGATGGTAATGGTGGTACAAGTGCATATTGGAATGGATGGGATAAAAAAGTAATTGACAAAATTCAAGATTACCATACACCGATATATAGAGATGGTGCATCGGGTGGATGGGGTAATACATTTTATACCAATTGGATGAAATCTTCGGTTAGTTCAATATCAGGTCAAGTTCTTTCAGCATTAAACAATTTTGAGGAAGGGTTAAAAAGAGGTATAGTAGTTAACCAAACGATTGACATTCAATTGCCAGAAGTTAATTCTAATAATTTATACATTGTTAATAGATATAATGCCGGTGCAAGTCAAGGCATAGCCGACGCGTTTTCAATTTTTCAAAATCTTGAAAGTAATGAATCAATTAAAGTAATTACACATAGCATGGGAACTGCTTATGCAAGGGGCTATGTTAATGGTGTCTTATCTCAAGTTGATAAATGGAATGAATTAAATCCAAACAATAAAATTGATAGTAAAACTCTTTTTGAAATGGAAGTAGATGTAAGCCCATTTCCAGGTGTAGGTATAATGCCCAAAATTGAAGGTGTTAAGAAAGCATATCAAATGAGTAATTGGTGGATGTCTGATTATCCTGGTTATCCTTTAGATGATAAAAAGATTGAATCCTTACCAATTCCATTTAATCAATCTCATGCAATTGAAACTTTTCCAGTAAAGGATATCCCAAAAGGTGAAAGAAATGGAACGAAAAAGAAAGAGTAAAATGAAATTTAAAATATTAATTTATATTATAAATTCAGTAATTGTAATAAATTTTACAATTTTAATATTTGGAAGTAATAATAAATACAATAAAAATAAAATATTATATCGCGATAGCATCTTAATAGATTATGTTTTAAATAGTTGTTTTAGAGATGAAGAAAGTGTGCTTGTTAATTCAAACTTTTTGCGTATGGAAAATTTTGAACTACAACATCCTTATTTTTCATATAATATTGGAAATATTTATTATTCTCCTGATAGTTTAAAGGCATTAGTTTTTTATTCATATTCATACCCATTTGTTGTTCCAATTAAATTTGATACTCTTCAATATTTTCATGGTGCTGCATTTGCGATGTTTAGGGACTCTCTATACAGACCATGGAAATGTTATAGATTAGATTATATAGCACCCGGTGGCTTTAGTAATAAAGAGCAAGTATGGGAGATCCTTGAGGATTATTATCATAAGGGAATTAAACATAAGGGATTGTTAGTTCTTAATGATGGCATAGATTATTATGATTTAATTGATAAACAGGGTATGTATATAGATTCAAGTGGTAAAGTTAGAATCAAAAATGGCTTAACTCAAAATGATATAAATGGTTTAAGTAGTAATTATGATAATCTTGATTCAATTTATAAAACATTTAAAAGTAAATACACATTGGATGATTCAGAGTTTTGGTCGGAGAGCATAGTTTGGAAAAAAGGTCTAAGAGTTCCGGGCTATTATAATTTCCAAACATCTTCCCATATAGAGGGACTTAATCAAATTATCGAATACAATATTGTTTATCCTGATTCCATAATTGAGATGTACAAAAAGAAATGAGGAATTATGTCAACAGCACCCCCGACTACCGCTTCGGCTTCAATGGTATGCTGAGGGATGATGATGTGAGAGATAAGAATGCAACTTATACGGCGGAGGAAGGACTGCATTAAACAAAAATATAATTGAATTAATAACGTCAAAAATTTTTAAGTTAGTTTAATAATTCTTTTGTAATATTCTAAATATTCAAGGCACAAAGTTATGAATAGCAATAAATTAATACGATTTGATTGGGCAATGAAAACCATTTTGCGAGATAAAG
>JANJUO010000171.1 GCA_024710535.1 bacterium | reverse complement strand
GAATGAGGTGTAACAACAATGTAATTATCTATTAAATCAAGATTTTGAACCTTGAAATCGATTGCAACAAAGTTGTTCATAATATTGCTCATAAGATAGGCACCAACATAATTATCTTGTGGTAGATAAAATATGCCATTGTTTTGATCTATTGTAGGTTTAAGCGGAGATTCGAGCGAATTAAAAGGCAATTCGATAATATTCTCCGCAATTGCAGTAACGGCATTTCCTCTAATTTGCCAATAAGATGGAAGTTCATCTCCTTGATCATACACGCCATTATTATTCTTATCTTCACCTTGGCAAAGTGTATGGATAACCAAATTATAAGGATCGAAATAAAGCCAGAGCGGACGCTTACCAACTTCAACATCTAATCTTTTTGGTATATTTGTTGGAATATATTGTTTTGCAATACTAATAAAATCATTTGGAGAGTACATAAAGTCGTTTGGAACAGTTACAATTGCCATAGTGTCTGAGATAAAATTAATGTTTTCATACTTGTAAAAGGCACCAAAATTTCCTTCAAGTTGGTAACTGTTCAAATCGAATAATCTAATGTCATGATAGGTAGTTACGAAAAGAAAATTATTGTGAACGCTCATTTCGCGAGGACCATCATAACCTGTAGTACCTGTTGCAAAAGTATCATATTTCTTATCTTTCAAATCCAAAACACCAATTTTGTGATCCATATTAATGGTTGTATAGATTTTGTTATCATAAAAAAGAAGATTATTTGCTGTATTTCCTGCATAAACACTATCAACATTCCATTTGTTATCATTTGAAATATCGCCATAATAAATAACGGATTTATCTGAGCCAAAATCCCCAACTGCAAGTATTGCCATACCATTTTGTTCGCCAGTTTCTGTGGTTCTTGAATAAGAAATTGCTTCCAAAATATTTACTCCACCATAGAATTCGGCAACAATTTGCTTTGAAGCTATATCGATTATTACGGCAGTACCGGCACTATTGTTAGTGTAGGGGAGAGTTGCATAAAGTTTTGATTTATCGGCAGATAAACTGGCTGAATTAGCAATAAAATTCAATGATAAAGCATCATTCATTTTTAAATCATTCATATCAAAAACTTTAATTTCGCTTGTAAGCGGAATGTAAAGAAGATTTTTTTCTTCATCGAAAGCAGGACGCAAAGGATTGAATGGAAAATGCAAAGCTGCAAATTCAAATTCGAAAATTTTGTTTGAAATATACTCGCCTTTTTCGAACTTTACTGTCCAAATCGAAGGAGATTCATCGCCCTCATCAAAAACACTGTTGTAATTTTCATCATAGCCATAACAAAGCACAATCAGAGTTTGATTGTTTTCGTTATAGTATGATTTTAAAGGAGTTTGACCCACATAAATATTATCTGTGACCATAAAATTATAAGGATATTCGGATTGCGAAAATCCAAAATTAAGTGAAAATGCAAATAAAATTGCAAAAAGAATTGATTTAAGCATAGCAAGCTCCAATTATTTCTAAAAAAATTAAAACTTACCAATACAAAACATTGATGAAATGAAAAAGAAGCAATCAAGCAACCTCATTAATCCGTAAAACGCGGATTCCAATACATTTGTATTGATAATGAGCATAGATAAGCAGATATTCTGGCTTAAGCTTCATCCTTGTTTTCCGCCTTCCCGGATCTCTCCAGTGGCTAACTCGCAGTTCAGGAAAACTCGTCTGCTATTACAGCGGCGTAACCGCACAGGATTCTAACCTGTTTCCCTTAAAAAGAATCGAAATTCTTAAACTTACCAATGAACACACTTCAAAATTAAGTAAAAAAACATTATGAAAAAAATTCAATTACGAATAATAATAAATTTATAGATTGTATTAGAGCAATATCTTGATCAGATAGAAAAAGATTTGAATGTTTCCCGGATTCATAAATTTTAATCAAAGATTAGCTGTTTGATATAATGGAATTTCAGGCATAATTGAATTGAAAACCCTGTGGATTACACAAAAAACTAACATTTTTTTATATGAAATACCAAGTTGCTTACATAGAAGCAATTTTCAATTCTACATTTGCACAATATTCTTAACTGAAAATTAGTCATTCCGAGGCTACCCTGAAAACTTCGTTTTCACTAAAAAGAAAATGAACAAATAAATGTGTTGTCATTCAGAGGCAACACTGAAAACTTCGTTTTCACTAAAAAGAAAATGACAAATAAATGTGTTGTCATTAGGAACATAGTGAGGAATCCAGTAAAGAAAATACTAAATTGGTTCTGTCGGTTGTTACAACCGACACTTTTCTGGGCGTCAGTTGTAACAACTAACGAAACAGTATTTATGGATAACTCGCTTTGCTCGATATGACGAATTTCTACTTCGAAGTCATTAGGAACAAAGTGAAGAATCCAGTTTTCTTTAATGTATTGATTTTTATGGATTTCTCACCTCTGGTTCGAAATAACAGTCTTTGGCTATCTGATTTTCTTCAAAAATTGCACTGAAAAATTATAGTCATTTTTAATTATATATTTGAATGCAACTTAGTATAAAATTACCTGATGCAAGCAGGAGATATTCCAGTTAAACATTAACTCTAAGAATGGAATAAATCTTTTAATTCTTATAGATTTTTTAAAATTTTGATTTTGAATTTGGTTCCATAAGAGAACCAATCGGAGTCGATTAATAAACTGCTTATGGGAATATAGTATTCGAAATTTGGAGATAAATAAATTCCTTCAAGCAGACTGAAATCATAGCCAAAGAAAATTCCAACGGCAAAATTCATTGTGTTGAAATTGCTGATATTGGCATTCTGTATGTTGTATCTGTTCTGAAATGGGTCGTTTGCGGGTGTTTCACTATCTTTGATTTCATCAAATTTCAAAGTCGAGGATATGAATGTATTTGATTTTAATGATAGCCCTACGTAGAAAAAAGTATTGGGAATTCTCTGCTTGATTGCTAATTCGAAATTTATGAACATTAATTTTGCGGCTAATTCATAATTTGTTACAAGGTAGTATTCGCGTCTTGGGATTTGCCTTTTGTCTGAGAAATTGGCATCGATCGAATTCAAATTTATGGAAATCAAAAGTGCAGCTTCATCAAAATACCAATATTCAGCCCCTAAGCCATAAGAGAACTGGCTTCCGTTTCCATTACTGAATTCACAGCAACTAAAACTGCCTTCATTGTAGGCAATTGCACCGCTGTTGGATAAAATTGAATAATCTGATTGCAAGGCAAGGAATAATTTGGGATTCAAATTTGGAAAACGGCTATTGAATTGCCAGTTGAAACCCTGCGAAAATGCAATATTCAATC
>JANJUO010000151.1 GCA_024710535.1 bacterium | reverse complement strand
GTAATTCTAAAATCTCCAACAGCTTTTTTACCGTCCACTTTCAACGGAATAACTGCAACATCGTTGATAGTGCTGTCATTTGTAGCATTTGTCATATTCATTTTTTCATAAATGATATTTGCTTTTTGAATATCTTTATTTGAAAAAATCTGAAATTCTGCTCTTGAACCGTTAAGTGCAGAAATATCTGCGTTTTGTTCATTAATATTAACAGCCGCAATTCCTGTATAGCCAGGGAAAATAACTCGACCACTAATAGAGCGTATAATTGGCTTATCAATTACCGAAATTTTACCAATTTCTGTATTAATTTGTGAATTATACCATTCAGCAGATGCAAAAAATTCAAGCGAAGTTTTGAGTGATGGAATTTCGTATTTGTAAACATTTCCACTATCTAAACGCAATGTAATCAAGTCATAATTTTGTTGATTGCCTTCTTTGAGATTCAATTTCAAAGTTTCGGGTGCGTCACCTTTCGCTGTAACCGTAATTGTAACATTTTGTCCGCGTAAAACTTTTTGATTTTTAGGTAAAATTGAAAATTCAAAAGGTGCAGGCGGCAAAAATGATTGCGTGAAATTTGCAATTCTATAAAGAGATTCGCCCATAACATTTGGCGAAAGCGAAACCATTCCAAGCATAATCACAAATGGAATCAAGAAATAAATTGCAGATTTCTGTAAATTTTTTCGATTGATAATTACATCAAAATTTTTATTCTCAATCGAAAGCATCACATTCTCAAATGCCGCAATAATCAAATCTGGTGAGGAACCCTTTGGCTCTTTCACAAGAGGTATCAACTGCATTGTATTGCATAAATTATCTTTAATTTCTGGATAATGATTGCCCACACGAATGGCAATTTCATCATCGCTCGGATTATTTTTGATTCCTAAAAATCTTAATAATGGCTTTGTTGCAAATAAGCCAAATCCAACCACAAAAGCAGAAAAAATCAATCCTGCCAGAATTGTGCGGAATGTTGTATCTCCATTTGCAATCGACTCAATCAAAATTGCCACTGAAAGAGCAGTTAGTCCAACAGCAAGCATTGAAAACACACCTGTTGAAAGCATAATAAACGTTTCTTTTCTGCGAACAGCGTGCAATTTTGCTTCTATTTCTTTATATTTTAATTCGTAATTCATTTTGATTTTCTTTTAAATTTTTAAATTGAATAATGATAATTCACCAAAATAATCAAATCAAAGATATTGATTTAATTCCAATAATTAATGACAATTTTTTTTGATTAATATTGTGAATTAATTATGAATTCAGCAAATAACAAAAATCAAATTTTTAGATAATCAAATTGAAATAACACATTTGACTTCTAATATTTTTTTGGATTTAATATTTAAAAAAGGTTCAAGAATTATTATTCATATTCATTACCTAAAATTACAACTTCATCTGATGAAATTACAGGTTCATCTCCATTTAATTTTTGGTGTATAATTTATGCCATAATTTTGAATTGTATTTAAAAACATTTTTTTTATTTTTTTGGAAGATTTTAAAATGAAGAATTTATTCTTAACAATCGCAGCAGTTATGCTAATTAATTTTTTTAACTATTCTTATGCTGATGATAATTTCAGCATAGAACTTAGACCCGGTGTAAGTTACGCAACAGAAAAAATTTCAGATGCTGAATTAAAACTTGGTTTTGGGGCAGAGCTCTCTTTTTCTTACAAGTTTATGGATCATCTTTCTGCTTATGCCGGATGGAGCTACAATAATTTTGCAGTAGAAAAATCATTTGCAGGAAAGGATGGAAGTTTTGAAGAAACCGGCTATACTTTTGGATTTCAATTTATTTATCCAATTGGTGATTCAAAATTGAACTATTTGCTTAGATTAGGAGGTACATATAATCACTTAGAAATTGAAAATAACGAAGGCGATATTACTTACGATTCCGGACATGGATTTGGTTATCAAGCAGAAGTTGGGTGTGTATATAATGTAAGTGATGGTATGTCTATATTGCCAAGCATTAGATATCGTTCATTAAGTAGAGATATTAAAATAAATAATATCAATACATCTGTGAGTTTGAATTACTTGTCATTTGGTGTTGGTTTTTCCTGGTCATTCTAAATTAATAAATGATAGAAACAAAGTGAATTAAAAACAATATTAATTCACTTTGCATTTTGTTAAAAATAAATAAAAGGAGATAATTATGAATATTAAAATTAGAAATACAAAAGTTGATGAATTTCCAATTACTGAATATATAACTCGTGAATCTTTCTGGAATGTCTATAAACCCGGTGCATGCGAACACTTAATTTTATATAAATTAAGAAAAAGCGAGACATATAATAATAATTTTGATTTGGTTGCTCTGAATAATGATGAAATAATTGGACATATTATTCTTTCAGATGCAAAAATTATCAATTCAAATTTTGAAACTTTTCCTGTTCTATGTGTTGGTCCAATATCAGTTTTGCCAAAATTTCAAAATAAAGGAGTAGGAACAATGTTGATGAATGAATCAATTCAAATTACTAAAAAAACAAGTTATAAAGGAATGATTTTATTTGGAAATCCAACTTATTATTATAGATTTGGTTTTGTAAATGCTCAAAAATACAACATAACCACTAAGGATATGAAAAATTTTGAACAATTTATGGGTTTGGAATTGAATAAAAGCTCATTGCAAAATATTTCTGGAAGATTTTTTGAAGATGAAGCATTCAATTATAATAATGATGAATTGGCAGAATTTGAAAAAAAATTCAATAAGAATTAGAAAACAATTATTAATTTTGAAGTATGAAAATGAAATTAAATAAGAAATCATTGCTAATTATACTGATACTTGCATTTTTTGTGCAATTAGTAATTATTAGTTATAATTATCTAAAAGGATATATAACTATTTTAGATTTTGAAAATTTCTTAATTAGAATTTTAATTGGAACTTCATTTAGTTTTATTTTTGCTTCAATTCTTGTTTTGTTAGACTTTCAACTTATTAATTACCTTGATAGAATTCTGCAACTTCCGAAGAGAATATTTGTGAGAATTCCCGCTGAGTTTTTCCTATCAATAATTGTTGCTGTTTTTATTGGCTCATCAGTTACATTACTTTCAAACTCTTTAATGCCTTATGAAGATGGATTGAAAATAAACCTAATAAATAATTCATTAATTACAATAGTTTTGAATATTATTGCTGTAACAATTATTGAGTCTGTTTTGTGGTTTAAACGAAGCCAACAAATATTATTTAAAGCTGAGAGACTGGAAAAAGAAAATTCACAAATTAAATATGAAACTCTAAAAAGCCAATTAAACCCTCATTTCTTATTTAACAGTTTAAATGTACTTTCTTCATTAATAAAGATTGATCAATTAAAAGCTCAAAAATTTGTTGATGAATTTTCATCTGTTTTTAGATTTACACTTGATGTAATTGATAAACCTGTTGTTGAGATAAAAGATGAAATTGATTTTGCCAAATCTTTCTTATATCTACAAAAAATAAGATTTGAAGATGCAATATTTGTTGAAATTAATATTGACGCAAAAAAATTGAGTTTCTATTTGCCACCACTCACAATACAAACTTTATTGGAGAATACTTTTAAACACAATAAAGCTACAAAAGAATTTCCATTAAAAATTAGAATTTTCAATGAAGAAAACTTTTTGTTTGTTACCAATAATTTACAGCCAAAAATTAGAGTAGATGATTCGAAAGGTATTGGTTTAAGTAATTTGAACAAAAGGTATGAATTGATTGGAGTAAGCAAACCAATTTATACAGTTACTGAAAAAGAATATATTGCAAAAATTCCAATTATTATTCCTGAATAATTTGAAAAAGATATGAAAGTAATTATTATCGAAGATGAAAAACTGGCGGCATTTAGATTGGAGGAAATTCTTAAAGAAATTGACTCTAATATTGAAATATCAGCAAAGTTAAGTTCTATCGAACAATCAATATTATATTTGAAAAATGAAAAACCGGATTTAATTTTCTTAGATATTCAATTAGAAGATGGAATATGTTTTTCGATTTTTGAAAAATTAGAAATTGATGTGCCAATAATTTTTACAACCGCTTATGACCAATATGCAATTAAAGCATTTAAATTAAATAGTATTGATTATTTACTTAAGCCAATTAAAAAAGAA
>JANJUO010000114.1 GCA_024710535.1 bacterium | reverse complement strand
AATGTGATGTCATTATCGATATGCTTTGCTATAGAAAGTACGGGCATAATGAATCCGATGAGCCGACATATACACAACCTTTGCTTTATAAAAAAATTAAATCTTTGGAAAATGTTTGTAATTTATACGAATATGAACTTGTTAGAGAAGGTTCTGTTTCCAATGATGAAATTACAAAAATCAGAAAAGAAATCAGAAGCAAATTAGATGACGCTTTCAATCATCGAAAAGACAAAATTGATCAGACGCAAATTCTAATTCAACCCGGTAAAGCCGAGAAAATATTCGATGATTTCCATACTAATGTTGATATTGAAATTCTTGGAGAAATTACAAAGGCATTAACAACATTGCCGCCGAATTTCTTGCCAAATGTTAAGATTGCTCAGCTTCTGAAGAAGAGATTAGAAATGATGCAGTCCATTAAACCAACTATTGATTGGGGTATGGCAGAGTCGCTGGCTTTTGGCTCGCTCCTTGTTGAAGGTAAAGAAATAAGATTTAGCGGACAAGATTCTCAGCGCGGCACTTTTTCTCATCGTCATGCTGTATTAACAGATATGGAAACCGAAGCGGACTATACTCCTTTGAATACTATTAGAAAAGGACAGGCTCCATTAAGAATTTTCGACTCTCCATTATCCGAAATGGCGGTTCTTGGATTCGAATATGGCTATAGCGTGATCTCCAAAAATGGAATAACACTATGGGAAGCTCAATTTGGAGATTTTGCCAACGGTGCTCAACCAATTTTCGATCAATTCATCTCCTGTGCTGAAGTAAAATGGGGGCAAACTTCCAACTTAGTCGTTCTTCTTCCGCATAGTTATGACGGGCAAGGACCCGAACACTCAAGTGCAAGATTAGAAAGATACTTACAGCTTGCGGCAGAAGAAAATATGATCATTGCCAACTTCACGATGCCCGCAAACTATTTCCATGCCTTGAGAAGACAAACAATGATGCCTTTCAAAATACCAATGATTGTTATGACTCCCAAAGGTATGCTCAGACATCCAATGGCTGTGTCCTCTATTGAAGACCTTAGCGATGGTAAATTCCACACTATTTACGATGATAATTTAGAAAATAAAGAAAACATTGAAAGAGTTTTGATTTGTTCAGGCAAAATCTATTTTGAATTACTCGCCGAGAGAACAAAAAGAAACCAAAATAACGTTGCTATTCTCCGACTTGAGCAGATTTATCCATTTGATAGCAAATTAATGGAAGAATTTTTGGCTTCTTATAATAATTTGAAGGAAGTTCGATGGGTGCAAGAAGAGCCAAAAAATATGGGCGCCTATTCATTTGTTGCTTCTTATCTATCAGAAATTATCAAGCCAGGAATTAAATTCGCTTATTTGGGTAGGAAAGCAAGTGCAAGCACTGCAACAGGTTTTGCCAAGATTCATAATGAAGAACAAAGCAAAATAATTAACAATGCTTTTGCTTTTTAAATTGTTTCTTTGGTAAATTTATCATAAAGCGTTAATTTTGAAGCCTGCAGTTATGCAGATTTGTTTAAAAAAAGAAGAGAAATAAAAGAAAGTGCAAAGATTTTTTTTGAAATCTAAAATTCATCAAGCAAAGATTACTCAAGCAGACCTCTATTACGAAGGAAGTTTGAGCATCGATTTGGATTTGATGGAGCAAGCCGACATTCTTGAAAACGAAAAGGTTTCTGTTGTGAACATTAATAACGGAGAAAGATTCGAAACTTACGTAATTCCGGGAAAAAGAGGAAGCGGAATAATCGGTTTGAACGGGGCTGCAGCGAGGAAAGGTGCTGTTGGCGATAGAATTATTATCATAAGTTACTGCTTGATGGATATTAATTCAGATTCTTATAAAAATTATCTGCCGAACGTAGTTTTGGTGGACGAGAATAACAAAATTAAAGAAATTTATAACACAATTACAAATCCGAATAGTCCAAAATGCTAAAGAAGAATAAAATTGCTATGCTTATCCTTGCCGCGGGCAAGGGTAAGCGTATGAATAACCCAGATATTCCCAAAGTTCTTGCCAATTTATCCAATAAACCGCTCCTTTTTTATGTTTTGAAACAAACTGAAATGTTGAATCCCGCTAAAACTGTTGTTGTAGTTGGGCATAAGAAGGAGCTTGTCATTGATTTTTGCAAATCCAGCGAATTTCCGAACGTAGAATTTGCTCATCAGGAACAGCAATTAGGTACCGGAAACGCTGTTTTGGTTGCCGAATCCAATTTTAACGATGATGAAGATTATTCAATATTGATTCTTGCGGGAGATGTGCCACTTTTGAGGGCAGAATCTTTGAATAAGTTCATTAAATTGCATAATGAGAACCAATCGGACTGCTCTGTTTTATCTACAATTGCAGATAATCCTTTTGGATACGGAAGAATTGTTCGTGATTTTGCAGGGAATTTTGTGAAAATTACAGAACAAAAAGATGCAAGTAATGAAGTTTTGCAAATAAATGAAATTAATAGCGGTATTTTTCTTGTTAATTCCAAAATATTATTCGATTCGCTCAAAAGAATCAAAAATAATAATGCTCAAAATGAATATTATCTCACAGATATTATTGAAATTCTCAAAAATGACAGCAAAAATGTTTATGCTTTTGCATGTGCGGAATTCAATGAATTGCAAGGAATTAACACTAATGAAGAATTGCTTCGAGCAGAGAAATATTTTTTAGAAAATTATAATAAATAGGTTATTGTTATGTACAAAATTGTTCTTTTACGACATGGCGAAAGCCAGTGGAATATGGAAAATCGCTTCACGGGATGGGTGGATGTTGATTTATCCGAAAAAGGTTTGATTGAAGCCGAAAAAGCAGGGCAAACATTGAAAGAAGCCGGCTTTACATTTGATGTTGCCTACACTTCTACATTGAAACGCGCCATCCGCACGCTTTGGATTACTTTAGACAAATTAGATTTGATGTGGATTCCGATTCATCACTCCTGGAAATTGAACGAAAGGCATTATGGCGCCCTTCAAGGATTGAATAAATCAGAAACTGCCGCCAAATATGGAGAAGAACAGGTCTTGATTTGGAGAAGATCGTACTCTACTCCGCCACCTTTTTTGACTAAAAATGACGAATATTATCCCGGAAAAGACATTCGATACAGCAATCTTAACGAAAACGAGATACCTTTGGGCGAATGTCTGAAGGATACAGTTGATAGATTTGTTCCATATTGGAACGAGGTGATTTCAAAAGAAGTTTTGGCTGGAAAAAATGTTCTTATCGCCGCTCATGGCAATAGTTTGCGGGCATTAGTCAAGCATTTGGACAATGTTTCCGAAGAAGCGATTCTTAAATTCAACATTCCAACCGCTATGCCATTAGTTTATGAATTAGATGAAGAGCTTAAGCCCATCAAAAGTTATTATCTTGGCGATGAAGAAGAAGTTCGTAAGGCAATGGAAGCCGTTGCAAATCAAGGAAAAGCCAAATAGTTTTCCCAAAATAATTAAAATCAGGAAGGAATGTTTGATCGAACATTCCTTTTTTATTAGTATTCCATGGAATTGTCAAGCAATCTCTGTGAATAATTCATTTTTGTGTTGAAAATAAACAATAATCACATTCTCAATTGTAATATTACTAATCAATAGTTAAAATTATTAAAGAAATGAGAAAGTTCATCATTATTCAAAACTAATTTGTTTATCTAAAACAACTCATCCGTTTTAAAATTTTTTGATTTCTTGAATATTTAAAAGAAATAAATGCATAATTTTATCAAACTACCATCATCAAAAATAAATTATCTCTAAAAAATCCCGTTAGGGATTACCTGTTTGTAACAAAAATATTTCACAAAAGCCAAACAATTTAGTATGGATCGCATTATTTAACTCAAGAAACTCCACCTAACCTCCCCAAGGGGAGGAGCACAAAGGCATAAATGCGTAAAAGTCCTCCCTTCGGGGAGGATTTAGGAGGGGTATTTACAAACATTTATTCCCTAAGCGAAATTTTAATCATGGTAAATATCTGTAATTCAATAAAATACATATTATTACTTTCAAAGAACAATAAATTCGTAAAAATTTATTGCGGCAGAGCAGTTTTGAAATAATTTA
>JANJUO010000109.1 GCA_024710535.1 bacterium | reverse complement strand
GAAATTATTTTCCTTTTTACTGATGTTATCCATATTTAATCCAAATTATTTTATGTATATTATAATAAATTTCAACAATTTAATTCTGTTTTAGTCAAATCTAATAATATTATTAGTGAAAAATTAATTTCAAATTTCAACTTCACAGGATAAGTAACTTAAATAAAAAATATTTATTGTTAAAAGATTTTTTTTCCACATAATTGGTTTAAATTTTTTATCTCTTCTCAGCCCTTATGAATTCAATTGAAATCTTTATAATTTGAATGATCAAATTAAATTTTTAATCAAATTTCAAATATTTACTTGATGAAAATTTATTGAAAATATTGATTTGGATTCCCCCTTTGCGATAAATGGATTCAACCAAATCTTTCAAAATTTGATTTATGAATCAAAATGATAAGAAAAAAATATATTAATTGTAGAGAACTCAAACTTTGAAAATAAATCATTTAATGAAAGAAATTATTATTTTATGATAGCAAAAATATAGATCAGAAATCTGTGAAAATTAAAATAAAAATTTATTATATTTGCTAATAAGTTTGGTAACTTTTGAAAAGAAATTTATGAGTAATTTAAAATTATTTGAATCAAAAAATATTCGTTCTGTTTGGAACGAAGAAGAGCAGAAGTGGTATTTTTCTGTCCAGGATGTCGTTGAAGTTTTAACTGATACTGTTGATCCAAAAGATTATATAAAAAAAATGAGAAAAAGGGATTTAGAGCTAAATTCCAACTGGGGGACAATTTGTCCCCCAGTTGAAATGATTGCCGCAGATGGTAAAAAACGTAAAATTCAAGCGGCAAATGTTGAAGGGTTATTAAGAATAATCCAGTCTATTCCATCTCCAAAGGCAGAACCTTTCAAACGGTGGTTAGCAAAAGTGGGTTATGAACGATTAGAAGAAATCGAAAATCCCGAATTGGCTCAAAAAAGAATCCGTGAAATTTATTCAGCAAAAGGTTATAGCGATGAATGGATAGAAAAACGTATTCGCGGTATCGCAGTTAGGGACGAATTGACAAATGAATGGAAAAATCGAGGCGTTAAAGAACAAAAAGAATTTGCAATTTTAACTTCAGAAATTAGCAAAGCAACATTTGGAATGACCCCGGCAGAATATAAACAATATAAAGAATTAGAAAAGCCAAATGATAATCTACGCGACCACATGACCGATTTAGAATTGATTTTCACAATGCTTGGAGAAGCATCAACAATAGAAATCGCAAAGAATATTGATGTAGTTGGATTCGAGGATAATAAAGTTGCTGCCAAACAAGGTGGAGAAATTGCAGGAAATGCAAGAAAGGAATTAGAGAAGAAATCCGGTCGTAAGGTTTCAACGAAAACAAATTATAAAGAACTCTCAGAAAAAGAAATTAGAAAAAGACTTAAGGATTGATGTTTCATTTCTTCCTTCAGGAGTGCATTTTGCGAAGATTAGGGAAAAGGTATTTAAGTTAGTAAAGATATAAAATAAAAAAAATAAAAAATCGTTTAAATTCATATAATTTACAGGTTGTATATGGATATTAATGAAAAAATAAATTATTGGATCAAAATTTCAGAACATGATATTCCAGTTATGGAACATCTTTTCGAATCGTGAGATTATTCCTATTCTCTTTTTATAGGTCATTTAGTATTAGAAAAGATACTAAAAGCACATTTTGTAAAACATAGAGAAGAATCACCTCCTAGAATTCATGATTTATTTAAACTAGCTAATTTATCTTCATTAGAATTTACTGAAGAGCAATTGAAATTTTTGATTAATGCCAATAACTTTAATATAGAGGCACGCTATCCTTAGGAAAAACTGAATTTTTATAAAATATGTACAAAAGAATTTACATTTGAAAATATATGCAAAATAAAGGAACTATTTTCATGGTTGAGATCCCAGATTTAGTAAACATAAAGATTAAGAATTTTATTGACTTACTTGAAAATAACGACATAAAAATACAAAGAGCTTATCTTTTTGGATCTTATGCCAATGGCAAAGCAGACCAATGGAGCGATATTGATTTGGCATTAATTTCCGATAAGTTCTTAGGGAATAGGTATTTGGATTTGCAATTATTAACAGATTATATATTAGAAGCAGGACAAGATATTTCTCCATTACCATTTAGTTCAGAAGATTTCGACAACAGTATGTTTGCCCGAGATGAAATTATAAAAAAAGGTATATGCATTTTATAATATGATAATTGAAAAATGTTACTTCAATATTTTTAAGAAATGAATTTTTGATGGTATGTGATAAAGTGGAGAAATTTGTCATTATTCGATAAACAAATTAATGGACGAAATATTTTTTTGATTGATTGAAAATTAATAATGATTATAAGTAATTCCACAAAAAAAAGAGCCGCAAATTAATTTACGGCTCTTTTTGTTTTGATTTAAATCTTGTTATTTGATAACAGTGATTTTTTGTGTTAATCTTGTATTGCCTGAAGTTAATGTAATTAAATATGTGCCACTTGATAAGTTATTAGCATCAATATTTAATCTGTTCCATCCATTTGATAATTCAATTGAATTTGAGTTAATTTCATATCCGCTTATGTCACTAATAGTCATTTTTGCACTTGAAGTTTCATTTGCATATACATTTATATACGATGATTCATTTACAGGATTTGGAATTGCTGAACTCATTTTCCATCCGTTATTTTCCACTTCGTTAATACCTGAAATACCACCAGCACTAACAATAACATTAATTTCTTTAGATTCAATTGAACCGCATTCATTTGTAACTACACAAGCATAATTACCTGCATCGTCCAAACTCAAACTCTTAATAATTAAAGTATTTGTTGTTGCACCATTAATTTCTATACCATTTTTCAACCAAACATAAGTTAATTCTCCACCTTTAGCAACTATAGAAATATTTAATTCTTGACCTACTCTTAACTCTTGAGCTGATGAAGCAGATTCAATAACAGGCAATGGTTTAACTGTGATTTCAGTCATTGTTTCTGCAGAAATATTATCGTATTCTTTCATTGAAGCAACAAGTTTGTAAATACCTGTATGAATTGGTTTTGCATTGATAATGTGCAATTCTTTAGTGTGTACGCCTGTATAATAATTGTTATTTGCTAATTGAACACCATCTTTATACCAACTATAAAGAATTGGAGTATTGATAGAAGAAACAAATTCAGATTTCAAAGTAATTTCAGATGTTTCGCAAATTGCCGAGTCAGCTGATTTTTCTGCCATTTCAAGTTTGATTTCTTTCAAATTATATTTCAATGTAACAGTTGTATCTCCGCAAACAGTCCAAATTTTAGCATAATATGTGCCTGCATCAACAGAAGAAATATCTTTGATTGAAAGAATATTAGAGTTTGCTCCGGCATATTTATTATCATTTTTGATTAAATAGTCAGGCAAACCAGGACCTTGCATTTTGTACCAATTTATTTTTACATCATAATTTTGTAAAGTTACATTGTCAGCAATCTGTCCACCTATATGCATCAAGAAAGTAAGGAATGTTTTATCGCCTGTTTGATAGCCAATATCAGTGTCTTTTGTTGGACTAACAACTTTTGAAGGTGTAGCAACATAAAGAGTCATTGATTGTGTTTTTTCTGTTTTACAAGTAGCATCGCCAGTTACAACAGCATAATAAGAACCGGAATTTGCTTGTGAAACATTATTAAATCTTAGCAATTCAGTATTAGTTCCAACAACTCCATTTCCATCTTTCATCATATCACCATCTTTA
>JANJUO010000103.1 GCA_024710535.1 bacterium | reverse complement strand
ATTTATGCGATTGGTAGAGATGTAACATTGGAAAAAATAGCAGAGCAAGAAGCAATTCTTAAATCAAAACAAATCCAATTAGCCGAATTATTTGCTCGTGAAGCAAGTGAATCTAAGTCATTCTTTATGACTAAATTATCTCATCAATTAAGAAACTCACTTACAGGTATTATTGGTTATTTGCAAATGCTTTCTATGAAATTATATGAAAATGAAGAAGAACAAGATTCATTTATTATGTTGGCAGAACAATCTTCAGAAGAAATATTCCAATTTGTTTCTGATATTGTTGATGCTACATTGGAAACTGATAGAGAGAATAGCGCCAATTTGGAATTATTTAGAGTAGAAAAAGCAATAGCAAATGCAAAATCCGGGTTTAATCAGGTTAATAAATCAAATAAAACTGTTAAATTAGAGCCAATGGATGATACTCCAAAAGCAAGAGTACTTGCTGATGTGAAGATATTCTCGAACTCAATTGCAATTTTGATGGATGTTTTATCGACCAATATGGATAATTGTTTAATTGAAATCAATGCAACAGAAAATCCTTATGAAGGTGCAACTGAAATACAAATATTATCAGCGGCAAATCCAATTGTTGAGGAAATGATTGATGTTTTCAAGAATAATCAATCTCATTTAATTGATTCATTAAAGAGTGATAAAAACGATATTGTGCTGGGATTTGCAAAGGTTTCTTCGAATATTCGTAGAATGGGTGGCAATGTTTCTCTTGATTCACTTGGCAAAGATGGCAATCTTGTTAATATCACATTCCCATTAAACAAGCAAATGAATTAACGATACTTTATGTAATTAGTCTCTTTTATCATAAAAATTGATAAAAGAGACTTTTCTATTTTATTGATATATGAATATTTAATAGAATTTTCATATATTTGTATTTTATAAAAACGGAAAAAATGACAGATTTTTTTGTAAAAGAAGCAAATTGCAAAGATTCCAAAGCAAGAGCTGGAACTCTTCATACATCTCATGGCGAGATTCAAACTCCTGTTTTTATGCCAGTTGGAACTCAAGGCACTGTGAAAGCAGTTGAGCAGAGAGAACTTGTAGAATTAAAGGCAAAAATAATTCTGGGCAATACATATCATTTGTATTTGCGTCCGGGAACCGATGTAATCAATAGTTTTGGCGGATTGCATAAATTCATTAATTGGAACGGAGCAATTCTTACCGATAGTGGTGGTTATCAAATTTTTTCATTGCAAGATATGAGAAAACTAACTCCAAATGGTGCCGAATTCAAATCTCATATTGATGGCTCTAAGCACTTTTTTTCACCGGAAGGAGTGGTTGATATACAAAGATATTTGGGCTCCGATATAATGATGGTTCTTGATGAATGTGTTCCTTATCCATCAACGGAAGATTACGCTTTCAAGTCGATGAAATTATCCTTAGATTGGGCGAGCCGCTCTAAGGTACATTTTGATAAAACAGAAGGCTTGTATGGATTCAAACAATTTCAGTTTGGGATTTCCCAAGGTGGAATGTTTAAAAATCTTCGAAAATCTTATCTTGAGCAAATGGTTGAAATGGATTTCGATGGCAATGCAATTGGTGGTTTGTCTGTTGGTGAGCCAATAGAACTTATGTATGAATTAACTGATTATTCAACAGAATTTTTGCCCGAAAACAAGCCAAGATACTTGATGGGAGTAGGTACTCCCGAAAATATTTTGGAGTGTATTGATAGGGGTATAGATATGTTTGATTGTGTATTGCCAACTCGTAATGCACGAAATGGACAAATCTTTACAAGTCGTGGAAAAATTAATATCAAAAATGCAAAATACAAATATTCCCTTGAATTGATTGATGATGAAATTGAAAGTTATTCAGGGAATAATTTTACATTAGGATATTTGCGTCATCTTTTTATTGCTGATGAAATTCTGGGGTTGCAACTTGCTTCTATTCAGAATTTATCTTTTTATTTGTGGTTGGTTAGAACTGCTCGTGAGAAAATTATTGATGGAACATTCCGTCAATGGAAGTTGGAAATGATTTATAGATTTAATAATAGTGAAGTTTAATTTATTTTTTTGGAGAAATTTATGCTTAATTTTATTCATCCTGTAATAGCACAAGGCGGAGCAGGTGGCAACAGTGGTTTGATAATGAATCTTGTATTCATTGGTGGTTTGATTGCAGTTTTCTATTTTTTCATGATTAGACCACAGCAAAAGCGTGCAAAAGAGCATCAAAACTTGCTCAATAGTTTGAACAAAGGTGATAAAGTTGTAACAAGTTCTGGTATCTATGCAACTGTAGTAGAAGTTGAAGAAAAAACAATTACTTTGCAAATTTCAGATAATACAAAAGTGAAATTTGATAAAAGTGTTGTACAAGCAAAATTGTAAAAATTGAAAAATATTTATTATTGTTTGGGTATAAAAAAAGGGGCTTCAAAAAGCCCCTTTTTTGTTTCAAAAACTTTGAAGATTACTCTTCAGAAATTGCTGAGTAGAAAATGCGTGGATTTTTGTCAATATTAGCATTGTCTTTCAAATGCTGAATCCATTGATAGTATGCACTATTCTTTATATTGTTGTACATAACTGTTTTGAATTCTTTGATTTCGCTTTTTATTCTGTTTTCGTCAGGAACTACGCGATTTACAACTTCAATAATGTAGTAACCGTTCTCGCATCTCACAGGTTCGTTGATTTTGTTAATAGGCAATGTGAATACATATTCAGCAAATGCTGCATCAGAACCAAC
>JANJUO010000082.1 GCA_024710535.1 bacterium | reverse complement strand
AATTGATAGGAATTTATTTATGAGATTAAGAAAAAAAAAGTGTAGCAGAATATCTACTACACTTATGATTGGAAATTAACTTTTTAAGATTATTAATTAACTTTTTAAGATTATTTATTTAATTTTGATGATTAATAATTTACAACAGATTCTTGTTAAGCGTGTATGTTCCCATATAATCAGCTGAATCAAGCTCATGACCTTCTATAGACTTCAATAAATTTGCTCCGGTGAAGTTGCCATTTAGTTCTAATGATTCGACATCTAATGCAAACACTTTGAAATAATAATGATGCAATCTTTCATCATTAAATGGAGGACAAGGACCATCATATCCACCATAGAAACCGCTCATATTGTCATCATTAGCAAACCAATTTGTATAATCATTAATTCCAGTTGTTCCATAATCTTGTTTGCCCGGTGCTTTGCCTCTTGCTGTTATCGAGTTACTGTCTTTTCCCTCTGCGATTTCAGTTATTGTGGCAGGAATATTTGCAATTACCCAATGATAAAAATCACATCTCGGGAAATCAACAGGTACTGTAACTCCTTCAATATTAACTAACTCTCCACTTGCTGGTACGTCCGGATCGAAACATACAAGTGCAAATGATTTAGTATTTTCGGGGAATGAATCCCATGATATTTTGGGATTGATATTATTTCCCATTGCAATGCCACCATCTTTGTTTGGCACACAAAATGCGTTTTTGAATGGAATTCTTGCTCCATACTCAAAAGAATCAATTTTTACATTCATAAAATTCCTCACTGAAATTAATAATTATTTTTTTAGAAGTATTTTACCATCACCCATAACATAGACATTATCTGCAATGTCTGCTACATCATGACTATGCGTGGCAACAATAACACTTAAGGAAAATTCTTTTCTTAATTTATTTAATAAAGCCAAAACGGACTTTGTATTTGCAGAATCGAGATTTCCGGTAGGTTCATCTGCAATCAAGAGAGATGGTTTGTTTATTAGGGCTCTTGCTATTGCAATACGTTGCTGTTCTCCTCCCGATAATTCAGCAGGTTTATGATTTACTCTATGAGCAACTCCCACTATATCAAGAAGTTTCATTGCCTCAGCAGATGCTTCTTTCTTTGTTTTCTTATTTATTAACGCAGGGATAATAACATTTTCCAGGGCGGTAAATTCAGGCAACAAATGGTGAAATTGAAAGACAAATCCGATATGTTTATTTCGGAATTTGGAAATAGAATTGTCATTCATATTCTGAAAAGAATACACTTCATTATTAGAATAGAAGTTAATTTCACCTGAATCTGGCTTATCGAGAGAGCCAAGCAGGTACAAGAGAGTGCTTTTTCCCGCACCGGAAGGTCCCATTACGGCAGTAAATTCATCTTTATAGAATTGGGCATTAAGTTCCGATAGAACGACAGTAGTTTCTTGCCCTTTGATAGCAAAAGATTTTGATAAATTATTTGCTTTTATTAATATGTTTTTTTTCATAGACATTACAATTTGAATTTTCTTTGAATATCTCTTTTCGTTTCACGCTCTTTCGTGGATTCCCTTTTGTCATACATTTTCTTTGCCTTTGCCAAACCCAATTCAATTTTCACAAAAGGACCCGAAAAATAGACAGAAAGCGGTATTAGAGTGATACCTTTCTCCATTACTTGAGTTTTGAGCTTCTTAGACTCACGGTAATTAACTAATAGCTTTCGTTCTCTTTTTGGCTTGTGATTTTCTCTATTTCCGAAATCATATTCATCTATATGTATATTATAGACAATAAGTTCCAAGCTATTTTTATCAACAAAGGCGGCATAGGAATCTTGCATACTGCATTTGCCACCACGTAAGGACTTTACTTCAGTACCTTGTAGAACAACGCCAGCTTCTATTGTCTGAACGATACTATAATCGTGCCTTGCTCTACGGTTTGAGGCAACAAGTTTCTGTTTTCTATCTGCTAATTCAGGCGGTTTCATATCTTTATAATTAAATTTATAAAATAATTAAGTCGTTTTTGAAGAGATTTTATTTACTAAATAATTAAAATCTTTAATTTTATAAGGGCAATGAAGAAAGTTTTAACTGCAAACTTTAACTACGACCAATGTCATATCATCAAATTGCTGTGCGGTATTACTAAATTTATCTACTTCATTCATTATTGTATTCTTGATTTCAAGTGCAGATTTATGATGATTATTTTTAATGATTTCAATAATTGTATCCTCGCCAAATTCATCACCATCATAGTTTCTGGCTTCGGAAATTCCATCAGTGAGAAGAACAAATACATCTCCACATTCATATTTTATGCTCTCTTCATCGATAAATTTCTCAAAGAAATCAACTGGCGAAACTCCAATCACAATTCCTCTCGGCAAAACTTTAATTACTTGCTTTTTCTTAGAATTATAGTAATACAAGGGAAGATGTCCTGCCCGAGAAATAATAATTTCATTGTTGCTGATATTAAATTTTGTGGCAAGGATAGTAACAAAATTACCTTTATTCAATGTAAATTGAAGCAAGTTATTAGATTTTACCAGTAATTGACGAGGTGTTAGGTCAAAGCTATGTAATGCGCGGAGAATGCCTTGAGCTTTTGACATAATCAAAGCGGCAGATGTGCCTTTGCCACTAACATCTCCAATTATGATAGTAAGATTATTGTGTGAATCAATAAGATAATCATAAAAATCACCACCAACTTCGTAAGCGGGAAAAGCTACTGCCGATATATCAAGATTTTCTATCGAAGGAGTTTTATCTGGCAAGGTAGCAAGTTGGATTTTTCGAGCTAATTCAAGTTCATGCTTGATTCTTTCTCTTTTTGATAATTCAACGTAAAGTATAGAATTATCAATGGAAATAGCTGTTTGAGCTGCAATAGAATTTAATAGGCTTAATTCATCAGAATCGAAAGAAGTTTCAGCAAGTTTCTCGCCAATCAAAAGAAATCCAATCAATTTACCTTTTGATCGAATAGGTACGATATATTGTATTAGGTGTTTATTATATTCTTCTTTGAGGTTATCAGGGATATAATCAATGTTAATAGCACTATTGAAAGTAGTCAAAGCAAAAAATAGTTGTTTTGAATTAATTAAATGGAATTCTTCAAGAAGTTCTTGAGGTAGATTAATAAAATATTGCTCCCAAATAGATTCTTCAGTTTGGAGAATTACAATTCCGACACTTTTCAATTTCAAAATTTCCATCAGAATTTCGCTTACTTTTGTTCCAATCGAAGAAATAGAATAATTATCGAGCATTGCAATGGTAAGCTTGGAAGTTGCAGATTTATAATCCAGCCCCATTCTATCGTACTTCATTCTCAGGAAATTCAGAATTATGTTTCTAACAAAATAGAAGACAACTATAGCCACCAACGAAATAATAATAGCGAAAATTCTTTGATACATTTCCTGGCGGAAATCAGTTAAAGAATGATCCAAAACTTCAATAGTATAACCATTGAAATGTAAGTTTGGGAATTCAACATTATGGAGTGAAATCAAATAAACAGTATAAACAAGTCCAAGGAAAATCAATATATTCCAAAGAAATTGAATAAGGGAAAACTGAATATTCTTATTTAATCTAAAATCTAAATCAAATAATCTATATCTTCCAATTGTGAAAATATATGCTAACGGCAATATTGGAATTAAGAGCGTAAGATATTGAATAAAAATAAATGATGTGTTAATCGAAAATGCGGGCACAGCAAAAAACAAAGCCAAAAACACATGGGCAGACCAACGGATAAGTCTTCCAATTTTTTTATCTTCTTTGGAAATGGATTTGAATTTATGGTAACGGAGAAATTGATAGTAACTTATGATAATGACAATGCCTGCGATATAAATCCAATTCAAAATCACCATTTCATCTTTGAAAAACATCAGAAAAATCATCACAGTTGAGAAAAATATTGATGCAATCAAATATGGTAATTTGAAAAGCCGCTGATTTTTTAATGCTTCAGGAATTTCTTTAGGAAAATAATAAAAACTATGGAACAATAAAGTAACGCCAAAAATAACACTACCCAAAAAAAATGAAAATCGCAAAAATGACAAAATATCAAACTCAACAGCAAACAAACTAAATGAAATTGAAACTCCAAATCCCAACACCATCAATGAAATAGCAAGCATTTTTGCAGAATTAAGATTGGGTCGCATTAATCCAACATACCAACCAAGTGCAAAAATTATCAATCCATTCAAAAATAAAGATAAAAACAAAAACTGAATGCCATATTTAGCAAGTTTAACATCAATTTCTAATTCACTATTTCCTCTTAATATACGATATTTTACAATGCTCCCACTTTTATTTTTTCTCATTAAAATGTCGGCATCTTTGGCGGTTTTGAAATGCTTATTATTTATTTTCAAAATTATATCGCCAACCATCAATCCGGCTCTTTCGGAGGAGCCATCTTTCATTATATCAATAATCAATACAGAATGCTTGATATATCTTAATTTGTTTATGTCAAAATCTTTTTTGGGAATTAAATACTCATTAGATTTGAAATCGCTTAGATTTGTGAATTTTGTTTTTAGGTTAATGCTGTCTGGAGTGCTAATAAATGCAACAAT
>JANJUO010000030.1 GCA_024710535.1 bacterium | reverse complement strand
ACACGGTAAAATGACCAATCCACACAGGATTTGGAAAGTGGAAAATCCCATCAAAAATTGTTATTTGAAAGCATTTTTTTGAAAAATAAAAAAATAATTTTTTTGAAATTTCAATTGTATTGCTTACGAAAACCCCGAAGTATTGATCTATTGTGCATTTTGAAGAATTCTATCCCTAACTTTAAACGCATTTTTTTCGATACTGTAATAATATAATAATAAAATAAAAATAAAGTAATCCGATCCACACGCCAAAATGACCTGTTTACACAGTCAAACGACCAATCCACACATTTGTGTTTTTTAGTTTGAGAAAAGTATATTAAATTAGAAAAGTGAATTTGGTTTTTTTGAAATTTTATAAGGTGAAAAAATGGGTTTTTTAGGAAAAATTATGGATAATTTCAAAGCGGCAGATTTTGATATTACTCCATCTATGAAGGTGAAATCCCTTCAAACAGAATTCAAGAAGAATTTTGGTGTTACACTTAGAGTTTATAATGGGGTCAAATTCGCAGATGGCGATAAAACTCTTGGTTCTTTTAAAAGTACCAACACAAACGCAGCAGGCTTTAAAATCAAAGCTAAAATGACAGTTGACCAAGTTGAAGATTTATTTAGTTCAAATTTTGGTCTAAAAGTACAAGTTGCAGATAAAGACGACTCGCATCTTTTACCAAACTCAATAACTTTGGGTGAAGGTGCAAGAGGCGAATATGATATTAGTAAGCAAAAATAATTTTCAGACATAATGTCTGTTTTTTTCATTAATTCAATTTATTAATCATTAATTTCAGGAGTCTCAAAATGGTAGATTTCAAAATTGACGGCAGAATGACCGTTAACTCGCTCAAAAACAAATTCAAAGAAACTTTCGGTGCTTCTTTGAGAGTTTACAATGGCAATAATGCAGGACGTGGTGCTCGTTTTGCAGATGACAAATTGCAGTTAGGTACAATTTCTGATGAAAAGGGCGCAATTAAAGCCGGTTCAGAATTTTCAGTAACAGAAGAAATGACAGTTGGTGAATTCGAAAAAGCATTCCAAGATGCATTCGACATTGCAGTTCAAGTTGCAAGTGCAGATGATTCAAAACTTTTAGATAACGCATCAAAATTAGTAGATGCAAAAAATAATTAATTTTTTTTTAAATAATTTTAAGGACCAATAAAATGGCAGATTTCGATATTTCAGGTAGAATGAAGGTGAAAACCTTAAGAGCAAATTTCAAAAAAGAATTTGGCTCAACTTTAAGAGTTTATAGTGGCGCAAAATTCGCTGATGATGATGCTACAATCGCATCAATCGCTGACAAAAAAATTCCAGCTGATGCTGAATTAAAAGCAAATGGAAATTTAAAAGTTGGCACATTTGAAGATAAAATGAAGGATATATTTGGAATAAAAGTACAAGTTGCTTCTCCTGATGATTCAAAATTATCAGATAATGGAATTACATTATCAGCAAGTGGCAAATAATTTTGTTTGTTATTTTAATTTTAAAATAATGTAATAAAATTAAATTTGAAATAGACGGGCTAACAATTTCAAGTTAGCCCATTTTTTCAAAAGAGTATTGCAATATTTGATCACAATTTTATTGGATAATTATGAAAAAGTGGATATTAATTCTTTTGTTGCTTGCCATTACAGGTGTTACATTAATCAGTAAGCCACGTTCATCAAATAAGAAAGGAATTATTGGTAGAGTTAAGGATGCTGCCGCTTATGGCTTTGGCTGGCAACTTGGCAAAGAAGGAGCAAAAGAAGCTATCGAAAAGGGAAAAGAAGTTATGAAATCCCCAAAGACAAAAGAGAATTTAAGAAAAGCCAAAACAAAAGTTAAAGAACAAATTGATAATTTAAAAAAATGAGGCATTTATGAATACAAATTTTGATTTTATAAGAGAGTATCGCACTCCTAATTCCGAAGTATATGCTATTTATATTGACGAGCATGAAGATGTTGATGGCAGATTAGACATTCATTATCTGCATGACAATAGCGTTACTGGATTGCTGTCGCTTTACAAAGAATTTTCTGATGAAGATGTTGCTGTATTGCTTGATGCAATTGATGATAAAATTGTGAATATGGCAGATATCGAAAATGGCAATTTTATGATAGAAGTTTATACGGTTACAAACAGACGCGGCTACGGTCTAACTCCACAGGAGGGATAATATGGGCTGGACATATAGAGCAAAACGTGCAAAGAAGTCAGGTCTTAATGTTAGTGCTTCTGGCAAAGGATTAAATGTTAGCTATACTGTTAATCTTGGTATAGCAAAAGTAAATATTCCAATCATTGGAAAAAGAAAGAAGAAAAGAGTTACTGCAAAAGGCAGTGGTTTATTTAGTAAGTTTTTTTAATTGATATAAAAGGGATAATAATGTGAAATTAAAAAATTTTAAGGATATTAAAAAATATATAGAAAAACATGAAGAATTTGATGAAGATGAATTGTTAGAAATGGGATTATCACTAATCAAAGAACATGATGACATAAATGAATTTATGATAACATTTCCTGAGGATGACATTTGCAGTTGGACTGATAGAAGCGATGAATTAATGGATAAAGGTCTCGAATTTATCAAGGATTTTGAATCAATAAAAAAGTTTCAAGATTTATTTCCTGTAGATTCAATTTCAGAATGGACAGATAAGGGTGATGAATTGATGGATATAGCTCTTGAATTTATTAAAGATTTTGAATCAATAAAAAAGTTTCAAGATTTATTTCCTGAAGATTCAATTTCAGTTTGGTCGGATAGAGTAGATGAATTAATGGATTTAGGTCTTGAATTTATCAAGGATTTTGAATCAATAAAAAAGTTTCAAGAGTTGTTTCCTGAAGATTCAATGACAGAATGGATAGATAGGGGAGATGAATTAATGGATTTAGGTCTTGAATATGTTTTTGATTGTGATTCAATGAAAATATTTAAAGAATTGTTTCCTAAAGAAAATTCGTTGAGTTGGGTTGATAGGGCAGAAGAACTCTTAGATAAGATTTAAACTAATCTAAATAACAAGGAATGTCTGACTATCAAATCCAGACATTCTTAAATCTGAAGCAAGACTTTTTTAATTTAGAACAAATTTAATTATTTAATTGCTTCAAAAAAGAGGGCTTAATTTAAGATACTTAGTGTAATTTTGGATTAGCAAAAAGTAAATATTCCAATTATTGGAAAGAGAAAGAAGAAAAGAGTTACTGCAAAAGGCAGTGGTTTATTTAGTAAGTTTTTTTAAGTGAAAAAAATTTGAATATTTTTTTTAAATAATTATAGAATGTTTGAAAAGTAAAAGCAAACATTCTGTTACATAATAATTAATTTAAATTATTTCGACAATGGGATCATTAACCAACAAGAGTACGAGTTAAAAAAATCTGAAATAATTGGTAAATTATAAAAAACTTGATTAAAAAAGGGATAAAAATGTATAAGGAAATATTTCAAAAAATCGAATCTGCATTAATGGCAAATTATCAGCTGAGTAAGGAAGAGTTTGACGAAGAATTTGATTCTTTCAAGAACCTTACTTATAGCGAAAAAACTGACAATGAATATTTTGACATTCTAAAGTTTATTCCATTCTATGCAGGTTTCAAAGCAGAAACAGTCTGGAAAAAATATGAATTATTAAATAATTATTTTCCAGATTATAAAACAGTTGCTTCTTATACAAAAGAAAAAGTAGATTTGATGATGAATGACAAAGAGATGATTAAAAATATCAAGAAAATTAATTCTACCATAAAGAATGCAAGAAGATTCGAAAGGTTAGTTGAGCAATATGGTTCAATTCATAATTATTTTGAATCATTCAAACCCAATGAATCTGCAGAAAATTTAATGATGCTGAAATCATCTCTTCAATATAATTTTTCTTATTTAGGCGAGATAACTGTTTATCATTTTATGACTGAAATCGGATTGAATGTTATCAAACCAGACCGTGTTCTACAAAGGATTTTTGCACGGCTTGATTTAATAACTGAACGCGAACAATTATTTGAATCAATTCTAATAGGTAGGAAATTTGCAGAAGAAACAGGTTACCCAATCAGATATATTGATGTGATATTTGTTGTTTATGGTCAAATTGGTAAATATGGGATATGTTTTGAAGAAAATCCAAAATGTGAATTGTGTTTATTGACAGATAGATGTAATTATTATAAAAAAACTTGAAGATAAGATGCTTACAAATTATCAATATAAAATGAAAGAGGTATTAGATGTAAATTCACCATTGTTTGTTGATGCGATGGGAATTTACATTGATTCATTTCCAATTGATGAAAGGCAAAGTTTAAATACAATTATTGATAGAATTAAGCTAAAAAAAGAGCGACTTTTTGTTTATGAAAAGGATAGCAATGTTATAGGATTTTGCTTAATTTGGGATTTTGTTGAAATTAAAACTTATTTT
This sequence comes from bacterium, assembly GCA_024710535.1. Taxonomy (GTDB): domain Bacteria; phylum Bacteroidota; class Ignavibacteria; order Kapaibacteriales; family UBA2268; genus JANJUO01. The sequence continues at coordinate 2,043 of JANJUO010000030.1, read as the reverse complement.
ATTGATTACTATGCAATCAAAAGAGAATCAAGAGGTTCAGGGCTTGGGACAACCTTTTTAAATTCAATAATTGAAATTCTGGATAGTAACTATTCAATAGTTTTAGAAGTTGAAAAACCGATTAATGATGAGGATTTATTAAAAATCAAGAGGATTAATTTTTACAACCAATTATCTTTTAAATCTATCAATAATTTTAATTATGTGATGCCTTCTATGAATGGATTTGAATACTTAGAAATGATAATTATGACATATAACAGAGAAAAAAAATCCGTTTTAGAAATTGAGTATTTAAATAAACTCGTAAAAACAATCTTTCAAAATGTTTATCCAAATTCAATTTATAATTCTGAAATTTTAGAATCAAACAATCAAAATTTTTATGAACTTACATAGGAATTAGAATGGATATATTTTTTAATATTTTAGCAAATATTATGGGTGCAACTGCCATAATATTATCAACTTGGGCATATATTATTACTAAAAGAGAAACTATTTATGGTGATTTAGATGGTTATTATCTTGAAGTACTAAAAGTTGGGTTGGAGAAACCTGAATTCAGAAACCCTCACATCACAAATGATTATCAATCATATTTTAAGGATGAAAATGAAAGAATTGCTTATGAAACTTATGCTTTCATCTCAATGAATTGGTGCGAAACATGCATTGATAGAGTAAATAAGGATAAATCTCTTATGGAAACATGGTACCCAGCAATCAAAGCAGAATATTTACTCCATAAAACATGGATTGAGAATCCCGAAAATCATTATAAATACAAAGAAGATTATAGAAAATATTTGAAGAATTTAGTAAAGTAATTAAAAAATAAATTGGAGTTTTTATGGTAAACCGATTAAAATTTGTTTTAGTCTTTATTGCAATGAGTAATTTAATTTACTCACAAATAAATAGCGACCGCCCTGGCTATAGCGATCCACCACAAACAGTTGGATTATCAAAAATTCAATGGGAAAATGGATTAGACTTTACTATGATTGACGGGAAAACAGATGTTTATGAAATGAATTTCGTTAATTCAATGATAAGATATGGAATTAGCGATTATTCAGAAATAAGACTCACATTCGGTTATTCTAAATTAAAATTAGACGATGATAATAATTTCTCAGGACTTTCAAATTTAGGTCTTGGTACTAAATTAAAAATAAATGAAAGCGAAAACGAATTAATACCATCAAGCAGTTTAATTATGAATTTAAATCTTCCTTATGGAGATGAGAATTTTAAGCCAAGCAAGTTAGAACCTGCTTTGGTTTTTGTATTCGAGAATGGCGTAAGTGATGATTTTACAGTTGGTTATAATATTGGCTTTGAGTGGGTAGAAAGTGATATATCTTATCTTGCATCATTGTCGATTGCTTACAATTTGAATGATGATTTGAATATAACTGTTGGTTATTTAAATGAATTTAACGAAACAAATAGCCCAAAACAGTTTTTAGAATTTGCAATTGGCTATATGGTAATGAGTAATTTACAAATAGACTTGTGGATTGCTAACACTCCATTTTATGAAACCAAAGATAATTTTATTGGAGTTGGTTTTTCTTGGTTGTTAAATTAATTTTTAAGGGATAAATATGAAATTTAATCATTTTTTCTTGCCACAAGGTGCCGTTATTAATATTGACAGTGGCAAATTCATTTTTAAATCATTCTTTCAGGGCAAAGAATCAATTCAAGAATGGGAGCAGAAAAATACTCTGATTTTTGATACGGGCAATCATCTTGGAGATGGTATTATCGACCATCATCAACCCGGAACAGAGGATTTATGCGTTACTTCGCTTGTTGCATTATACCCGGATAAATATTTATCCCATATTGATAAATCACAAGATGAAATTAATATAATAACGCATTTCTTTCCGGATTTTGATGCAATTGGCTCAACATATCTCGCTATAAGATGGCTACAAGATGGGAAAATGCCCGATAATGCTAATATTTTGGCTGATTATGTTAATGAAGTGGATAGTGGAAAGTTAACATTGGATATTAATTATCCAA
>JANJUO010000580.1 GCA_024710535.1 bacterium | reverse complement strand
CATCGCGAAATTGATCTTGCAAAGTTTGCTTTAAGCCAGAATTAGGAAATCTATCCAATTCCATAGACCATTGAACTAATTTTGTATAAATTTCGAGCCACTCGTTCCAATTTGGACGCATCAGCATTTTGCGTGATAATTCTGCAAATCCCTGTAAATAATTCTGAGTGAATTTTTCTTCGCCAATTCTATCGCCTTCGATAAACTTTTTGCAAGCAAGAAGAATTTGTGCAGGATTAACCGGTTTTGTTAGATAGTCATTGATTTTGCCACCAATTGCCTCTTCCATCAAACTTTCTGCTTCGTTTTTGGTAACCATTACAATTGGTGTAATAGGGTCAATTTCTTTCAAAATCGGAAGAGTTTCAAGCCCTGAAATACCAACCATCATTTCATCAAGAAAAATCAAATCGAAATGCTTGCTTTTTACTAATTCAATAGCATCTTCGCCATTGCTTGCAGAATCAACACTATAACCACGCTGAGTAAGCAAAATAATATGAGGTCTCAATAATTCTATTTCATCATCAATCCACAGAATCTTACCTTTGTTCTGTTCCATTTCATCACCTTTTTAGATTATACATAATTCAAAAATTACGTAATCAATTTGCATTCTAACCTCAAATTATTAATTTTCAACTTTTTCGATAACAACAAGTGGCTTGCTTTCATCAACTTGCTCGCCTTTTTCAGTATTAACTTCTGTAACTTTTCCGGCAATTGAAGAGTATAAAGTAGTTTCCATTTTCATTGCAGAAACAATAACAATAGCTGTTCCTTCATCTACCATTTGCCCCAATTCAACAAGCACATTTACAACACTGCCCGGCATTGGTGATTTGATAATATTATGACTTGAATCATCAGAATTATCTTCAAAATAATCAAAATTATCATCAACTTTATTGAATGTAAATGTTTGCCCATCAATAAAAATATAGATGTGTTTTTCATCTTCGGAATGATATGCAGTTTTTCCATTTTTGAAATGCAATGTATTTTCAGTTGCGAAATCAATTTCATAATTCAAATAATTATAATTTTGATTTATAATCAAAAGGAATGAGTCGCCAATTCTATTCTCGGTTTTGGACGATAATTTATGCTTCTTGTTTAAATATTCTACTACCATTTTATACTAATATTTTGCTGAACAAATTTCCCAACTGCCAATATTCTCTAACTGTTCTACGTTTTTTGTCTGACTTTTTTCAAAGTATGAAGCCGTTGCAAGTGCCAAATTAATAAATTCAGGATTCTTGCTGACTTTAATATTGTTTTTTTCAATAAAATCAGTTTTAGTATTTCCGGCTTTGAATTCAGGATGATTCAAACATTCAATCAAAAATTCAATCGTATTAACTACGCCAAGAACCGGGTAATTTTTTAAAACTTCAAGCATTTTTTCAATTGCTTTTTCACGATTTTCGTCAGTAACAATCAATTTCGATAAAATTGGATCATAATAAATCGGCACAAGAGAGCCACTAATAATTCCACTGTCAAACCTTGCACCTACGATATTTGGCTCATTATAGAATGTTATTTTTCCTGGAGACGGCATAAAATTATTTTCGCTGTCCTCGGCATAAATTCTACATTCAATGCTGTGTTTGGACTGTTTTAAATCTTCTTGATTATAAGGTAATTTCATTCCATTTGCGATATCAAATTGCAATTTTACCAAATCAACGCCTGTGGTTTCTTCTGTGATTGGATGCTCAACTTGCAAACGTGCATTCACTTCCAAGAAGTAGAAATTTTTATCATCATCAAGCAAAAATTCAACAGTTCCAATATTATCATATCCTGCCGCTTTTACAACTTCTACCGCAGTTTTGCCCATTGTGGCACGTAATTCACTATCTAATGCAACTGAGGGAGTTTCTTCGATGATTTTTTGATGTCGGCGTTGAATCGAACATTCTCTTTCAAAAAGGTGAATGTAATTACCATGCTTATCACCGGCAACTTGAAATTCGATATGACGAGGCGATTTGATATATTTTTCTAAGAATATTTCTTCCGAACCAAAAGCTGAAAGGGATTCGCGTCTTGCGGCATTGATAGATTCGGCAAGCATTTCTTCGTTATGAACCACTCGCATTCCTTTGCCGCCGCCACCGTCAGCCGCTTTTATCAAAATTGGATAGCCAATACTTTTTGCAACAGAAATATATTCATTCAAATCATCAGAATTGCTTTTGAATCCAGGAACAACTGGAATATTATTCTTTATCATTAATTCGCGAGATGCAGTTTTTGATCCCAAAATTTTCATTGATTCAGGATTTGGTCCAATAAAAATCAAACCAGCTTCTCTTACTTTTCTATTAAATTCTGGATTTTCAGAGAGAAAACCATAACCCGGATGTACAGCATTAGCGCCCGTTTCCAAAGCGGCATTAATTACTTTATTGATGTCGAGATAAGATTCTGCGGCAGAATTTCCACCAATTGAATAAGATTCATCTGCTAACTGCTTATGTTTTGCATCTTTATCCGGCTCGGAATAAATTGCAACTGATTTTAAATTATATTTTTTGCATGCTTTAATTATTCGGCAAGCAATTTCTCCACGATTTGCAATTAAAACTTTTGAAATCAAACCAAACTCGTCTTAATAAATAATAAAAATACCATTTCAATAATCATTGACAAATTGACGTATGAAATAATATTTAATTAAGATTTTTTTTTTATTTTATTTTTCAATTGATTGAAGAATCTAAATGAAATAAACAATCATTGTCTGTTTGGAAAGAAAATATTTGAACAATAGACAAGAATGTCTGCTTCACAAAATATAAATATTCCAAATTGGTTTGATATTCCTATCTGATTTTATCAAATGTAAAGTCTGATTTTTCAACTGAGTAATAAACAAATCATTAAAGAATTGCCAATTTTTAAAATATTAAAAATATATATGTATGAATAATTTATCAAAAGATTTTAACAACATACTAAACTCCAGCAATTGCTTTTATTGTTATCGTTTCTGGATTACTCTTATAAACCAAAAATTATAAAAAAAAAGCAGGATTTCTCCTGCTTTTCACATATTAAAAATATGATTTAAATTTTCTATCTAACAATTTGGATTTGTTTTGTAACAGAATTCAAGCCATCAATAATATTAATAAAATAAGTTCCTGAAGAATAATTGCGAGTATCAATGTTTAACTTATTCATTCCAATAGGCAATTCTAATGAAGAAATTTCTTCAATAACATTGCCTGAAATGTCAGAAATTTTAATTGTTAAATTGCTGTTTTTCATTAAATTAATACTTAATTCCACAAAATCGTTTGCAGGATTTGGATAAACATCAATCATTGAGGAATTGATATTTTCTACAGATGATTCGCCCTTGATTGTTATATCAACTGTTGATTCTGGAGTGTAGATAGTTTGGCATAAATCAGAAATTTTACAAGTGTAAACACCTGCATCACTAATTGTCGGCTTTTCAATTGTATAAACATCTTTGTTAGCCCCTTCGATTTCCTTGCCATCTTTCAGCCATTGATATTTAATGAAGTATGGATTGCCAAGTTCAACAACTACTTTCAGCATCAAACCATTTCCTGTTAAAACAAGAACCTCAGGATTTGGATAAGATACT
>JANJUO010000539.1 GCA_024710535.1 bacterium | reverse complement strand
TGGAAATTAACAGAAACGGTAGCATTTAACTCTTGCGAAAATACATTTGCAATTGAAAATAAAAAAAATACAACTAATATTATCTTACGCATTATAAAACTGAATTACCTTATTAATAATGTCTTGAGCTACTTCCTCTTTAGATTTCAATTCTTTAGGCTCAATTTCAAAATCTTTTGAAATAAAAGTTACTTTATTGGTTGGTTGACCAAAACCAGCACCTTTATCATTTAACGAATTTAAAACTATCAAATCTAAGTTTTTTTTCTGAATTTTTTGCTTTGCATGTTCAATTTCATTTTCAGTTTCCAAAGCAAATCCAATTAAAAACTGTTTTTTCTTTTGCTCACCAAGAGAAGCTAAGATATCTTTTGTTTTTTCTAACTCAATAGAGAACGTTGATTCATTCTTTTTTATTTTCTGGTTAGCTACATTTTTTGGACGATAATCAGCAACAGCAGCGGCTGCAATAGCTACATCAACTTCATTGTAATATTCATGGCAAGCATCATACATCTCTTGAGCTGATGTAACTCGAACAACTTTTACAGAATTATTTTTGACATTCAAATGCGTTGGTCCTGAAACTAAAATAACTTCTGCTCCGTTATTTGCAGCTTCATCGGCAATATCAAATCCCATTTTTCCGGAGGAATGATTTCCTATGAATCGAACAGGGTCAATTGCTTCGTATGTAGGTCCAGCAGTTATTAAAATTTTCTTACCTTTTAATGGTAACTTTGAAGCAATATCCTTTTCTAAAAAAGCAACAATATTTTCGGGTTCTGCCATTCTTCCTTCTCCTACTAAACCGCTGGCTAATTCACCACTTTCGGCAGGAATCATTATATTACCAAATGTCTTTAGTTTATGAAAACTATCTAAAGTTGAAGGATGCTTATACATATCCAAATCCATTGCAGGCGCAAAATAAACTGGACATTTAGCAGAAAGGTAAGTTGCAATTAATAAATTATCGCAATTCCCATTTGCCATTTTCGAAAGTGTATTAGCTGTAGCTGGGGCGATTAGCATAAAATCTGCCCATAAACCTAATTCTACATGGTTATTCCATTCGCCATTTCCTTCTTCTTCATTGTAAAAAGTAGAATAAACTGGGTTTTTGGAAAGGGTTGCCAAAGTAAGTGGCGTAACAAAATGCAAAGAAGCAGGCGACATTACAACTTGTACTTGTGCACCTGCTTTTATAAGTAATCTAACCAAATTGGCTGTTTTATAAGCAGCTATACCACCAGATATACCTAGCAAGATCTTTTTACCGCTTAAAACAGACATAATGATTATTTTGCGTCTCTGTAATAGATTTTACCTTCTTCCCACTCTTGTACAGCTAAAGCGTGTGGTTTAGGTAATTTTTCATAGAATTTTGAAACTTCAATTTGCTCTTTGTTTTCAAAAATTTCCTCTAAACTATCATTATATGTAGCAAACTCTTCTAATTTTTCAATCAATTCTTTTTTGATTTCAGTATTGATTTGATTAGCGCGTTTTGCCATAATAGTAATCGCTTCATAAATGTTTCCGGTAGGCTCTTCTAATTTACTTTTGTTGTAAGTAATTGTATTTACTGGAGCATTTGTTTTCTTTAAATCCATGATTTACTTTTATTTAGTATATTTCTGTAATTCTTGTTCAATTTCGGCCAACATTTTGTCCGCTTTCTCTTTGTATTCTGTTTGAGCATTATGCTTTATCAAATTTGTATATGTTCCTTTGGCATAATTTAATCGCTCTTGTTTTTTTGTTTCCACACTATTAACAGCTAATTTGTATGCTGAATCAAATCTATAATACAAAGCTTGCTCTTTATAAGGTGTTCCAGGATAATCAGCCAAGAAATTCTCTAAAGCTTTCAAAGCTCCTTTGAAATCTGATATTGTATTGTATTGCTTAGCGATTTCAAATGCTTTTTTCTCTAGTTTTTCTCTTAATTCTTTAACATATACGTTAGCTTGTGGCAAAAAAGGTGAATTTGGATAAATATCAATAAAACGTTGCATTTTATCGAGTGCTTTTTCTGTATCTGTTTGATCTAAACTGTAAACAGGAGAGAGTCTATAAAAACATTCTGCAGCATAAAATGCAGCTTCCTCTCTTTTTTCACTTTTAGGATATGTAGCTACAAAGTTTTCTAATTGATACCCTGCCAAATAATACTCTTTTGATTTATACAAAGACATTGAATAAAAATAAAACATTCTTTCAGCACTAGGTTTTCCTTTGTAAGCTGGAGCAATTTGTTCATATAACCTAATGGCTTTTTTATACTTTCCAGCTTCGTACAATTTATTCGCTGCTTCATTTTTTACTGCAACATCATCTGATTTTAATGCCTTTTGATATTCGCTACACGAAACCAACACAAATGCAATAAAAAGAAAACTAAGTATTTTGTTCATTTATTTAAATTTAAACTTTCTTGAAATTCAATATTAGGGAAGTCCAAAAAAGCAACTGCAAATTTAGACATAATTTATTAACTATAAAAATCTTTTTTTATTTGAGACTTCTAGTAAAATTGTGTAATCTGGTAGCAAAATCTTCATTGACATTAACAAGTGGTAACCTCACTGTGTTCTCCGACAAACCTAATGCTTTAAAGACTTCTTTAATTCCACCAGGGTTTCCTTGCTCGAAAATCATATCAATACTATCCGCTAATAAATAGTGTAATTTATACGCTTCGTCTACTTTTCT
>JANJUO010000525.1 GCA_024710535.1 bacterium | reverse complement strand
TTTTATTGAAAACAATTTTAAAGTTTATTCACGTAATTTCAATAAACATATTGCAAATTTACCAAACATTATCAATACTTGCAAATAATCAACAATTTTATAATGCAAGTTTATATTAAAGACATCCGATGTTTCTTTTATAAGAAGGGACGTGGGGCGGTTCTTTGTTTAGTATGCTCATTGAGTAGAAGCTTTAGCTTCATATCGAAATGAGCAAAAAGTTGCCTTCGATACGCACTTCGTGCTACTCAGTCAACGGTGCAAACCGCTCATTGAGTAGAAGCTTTAGCATCGTATCGAAATGAGCAAATGTTGCCTTCGATACACACTTCGTGCTACTCAGTCAACGGTACAAACCGCTCATTGTATTTCGGCAAGCTCAATAACCGTAGAAGCTTTAGCTTCATATCGAAATGAGCAATCGAGGGATTTAAGACATCCGATGTTTCGTTTATAATCGCCACATCCCCTATATCAGAGACATCATATTTTTACAAAACATCGGATGTCTGGGACCAAATTCTTCTACCAGCGATTTTGATAATTTTTCATTCCCAAAATGTAACTAACTTTATGTAATATATAGATTTCTCACATTCGGTTCGAAATGAAAGTCCTTTAAATTAATATTCTTTGAAAATTGTATGAAGGGAATATATTTATTTTTGAATATAAATATTATTTGCCAGTTGAAATACGTTTTGATTTTCCAAAACGTTCTTGTGCCTCAATATATGAGGAGTGTAACTTTTGCTCCAGCAGGTGCTTTGATGGCAGTTCTGTCCAATATTCTGCAACCATAATACCATCTTTTTGCAAATTTAGCAACTGAACTTGCTCTTTTCCTGCTTCTGCACAAAGAATCAATCCGATAGGAGCTTCCTCATCATCTTGACGTTCATATTTATTTAGCCAATTCAAATATAACTCCATTTGTCCCTTATAGGCGGCTTTGAATTTGCCAATTTTCAATTCAATTGCTATTAATCTCTTTAATTTTCGATGGAAAAAAAGCAAATCTAAGTAAAAATCTTCACCATCAATTATCATTCTCTTTTGACGAGCAACAAATGTGAATCCTTTTCCCAATTCTAAAATAAAAAGTTCAAGATCTTTAAGAATAGCATTTTCAAGGTCATTTTCCAAATAACCTTCCTTAAGCCCAAGAAAATCAAGGAAATAAGGGTCCTTGAATGAAAAGAGTAATTCACTTTCCGGTAATTCATTTTTTATATTTGCAATTTCACTACGTTCATAAGATTTTCGTTCAATTTGCCTTCTAAGTTCCCACTTACTCCATAAGTTTTCAGCCGCCTTGTTTGCATAGTAAAATCGAGTCTCGCTATTCTTCAATTGCAAAAGTTCCATAAAATGTGTCCAACTCAATTGTGTCGCCAGTGGCGACACAATCTTAAAATCAGGAAAAAGCTCTGCAAACTGCATCATTCTACGTAAGTTACGTGATTCGAAACTTTTGCCGTAACGTACAACTAATTCTTCTGATATAGTCTTTACAATTTGCTTGCCATATTCAGCTCGCTGATTTTGCAATACATCTTCGTTGATAGTTTTTCCAATATGCCAATATGTTAAAGTTAATGTACTATTAACTTGAGCCGCAACTTGCCGTTTGCCACGCTCGATAATATCGCAAATTGCATCAAACAAAATATTATTAACTTTAATTTCCAACATCATTAACCCAATATTTATTGCTCTGTACTATTCTTATAATCGAAAATATCAAACTATTCACCAAAAGAATTATAAACGATTAATTAAATTGCATATTTTTATGCATAATTTGAAATTTAACCCTTAAAGTTTATGATAATTAAACATTCAGACGCTTAAATGTTTAAGCGGTTAAATGTTTAAATTATTATAAATAAATGTAAAATTAGAAAAAATCAATTACTTACATCTTCTCCAATAATTCCAATACAGGCATCTCCATCTTCGAAAATACAAACCATTTCTTACCCAAATCTTTCAACGATGCACCCAAATTATAGACTTCTGTTTCGTCGATTATTAGAAAGCGGTCATGACTTTTGCTAAATTCTTTTATTTCGAAATTTCCATATTGATCATTTACTTTCTATTAGAATTCAACAATATTAGTTGTATTTTCCCTTGAATTGCTCCGTGTTTTGTGGTTGTCGCAAATTTTGCTACAACCACTTCTTCGACAAATTTGCCTCCTTAAAATAATATTTAATTTAGACTAATAAATAAAATAACTTTGCCTTATAAACGATATGTTATATTTAATTTAAATATGGGCATAAAATGATAAATAGATACAATTTACCAATAGTAGCTGTTGCTCTTATTACGATAAATATTTTTCTGAATTCTTATCAGAATGCTGAATCTAAGAACATTCAATTGTTCAGACCAATATATAATGAAAAAATAATAAAAGATGATGCAATATTGTTAAGTGCAGATAATATTAATCTTTACAATATTAATAAATCTGCATTGGAACAGATTATATATGAAAAACCTGCCAAATTGCAATTTCAATTACAACTTTCAGATAAGTCTGTTTTGAACTTAGAACTTTATAGATATGAGATTTTTTCTCCAAGTGCCAAAGTTTCTGCTATGACTGAAACTGGACAAAAATATGTTGATTTCCGAGAAAAAATAATTAACTATAAAGGAAAGGTAATTAAAGAAGGTGAAGAATTAGCTGTAAATTTTACTTTTTCTCCTAATTCTGTAAACGCAATGCTGTTTTCTCCAAAGCAATCTTGGACTTTTGGAAGTTATGACGTAAATAATTCCGGTACATATATTCTGTATAATACAGATAATGTTGAACTAAAACCAAGTTTTAGTTGTGATGTCAATGACAGTGAAGTTGCTCCAAAAGTACTTGAAATTATGAACAATCTAACTGAAAAATCAAGGAATAACGAGGAAATATTGCTTAACGAAAAAGAATTGAATATTGATGTTGCAATTGAAACTGATTATCAGACTTTTCAGTATTTTGGGAATGATACTATCAAAGCAATTGCATACCTAAGTGGTTTATATTCTGTATGTTCGCAACTTTATCAACGAGACTTAAATACTAAATTTACAATTAATTATATAAATTTTTGGACAAGCCCTGAAGATCCATATTCAGATGTTAATACTACTGCCTATACATATCTTGATGAGGTAAAAAATTATTGGAATAAGAATTTTACTAATATCGAAAGAACTGTTGTAAATTATATCTCAATTCGTCGTCCCACATTAGGCAGGTATGGAGGTATTGCAAATACTGTTGGTGATTTTTGTAATTCGTCCAATTCTTATGCTTACTTTTATATTAATGGAAAATTTAATGATTTACCTACATATTCCTGGGATGTAGATGTATTAGCTCATGAAAACGGTCATTTATTGGGATCTATCCATACTCACAGCTGTTTGTGGCCCAATGGACCAATTGATAGCTGTGCTTTGCCAGATAATGGGAGATGTTTTACTGAAACCAAGCCAATGCGTGGAACGATAATGAGTTACTGTCAAAATTCCGATGGTGCTGATTGGGAATTTCATCCATTTTGCAAACAAGTAATAAGATCTATTTTAGAAATATCCCCTTGTGTTGGTAATCCCAATGATGTCGAGAATAAATTTACATTAAGTGGTAAATTATACTCACAGAGAGATTTTGCAAAAGGACTTAAAGTGAAAATAAAGGCGATGGAATTAGAATATTCTGATGGGCTCATACAAGCCGGAACTCCTGCTCCTGGTGGTAATTTAGAAAGTACAACTGATTCTTTGGGTAATTACTCATTTACAAATTTGGCAACTGGCTATTATGAATTAGTTGCTCCCGAAGGCTATAATTTCTATGATAAAAACTTCATTTTATATTCAGTTTATCGTATGAATTCAAAATATTTGGTAATTCCCGGAGAAGATGTCATAAGAGATTTTTATATTGAGAAATCATTTAAATTACCAATAGAATTTGTTGGCATACAAAAAGAGGACACTGTCAATATATGCGTCATAAAAAATGACTCAAATTTTACAAGTAATTATTTATTATGGTGGTTAGATTATAATCCAATTACTTTAATTTATGATACTTATACCATAGTACCATATTCTACAAAATTTACTTTTTCACCAAAATCTATGATTATCAATGAAAAAGATACTTCAAAAATAACATTCACTGCAAATAGTAGATTGAATACAGCAACTGTAATAGTTATTGTAAAATTGGATGAATCAAATGATTTACATATTCCCCAAGAGAATATTCCAATCACTTTTAAGGATGAACCGAATAAACTATTCAAATCAACAATAACTGACAAAAACGGAGTATTTATTTTTGATAGCTTAAATCAAAACAGTAATGTGTTTGTTGATTTTACTCAATT
>JANJUO010000512.1 GCA_024710535.1 bacterium | reverse complement strand
ATGAAAATAAGAAATTGAAAAATCTTGTTGTTGTGGTTAGCAAAGGTGATTCTAAATTCAATGATAATCAATTAATTTCAAAAAGAAAAGTACGTGATGTCAATAATGAATTAAAAAGAAAGGGCTTGGAAATTGCAGAATATCGTCCGGCAGAGCCGGCTATTGCAGAGCCTATACTTCTTGGTATCACTCAGGCATCTCTCACAACTGAAAGTTGGCTATCGGCAGCATCATTCCAAGAAACTACTAAAGTTCTTTCTGATGCTTCTATTGCGGCAAAAGTTGACAACTTGATTGGATTGAAAGAGAACATTATATTAGGACAACTTATTCCTGCAGGTACAGGATTGCGTGTTTATCAAGATATTACAATTTTCAGTGAAGTTGGAAATATTTTTGGCAAAAATATACCTGTGGAAACTATTATCAGACCTGAAGACAAACTTGAAAAAGCATTCAAAGATTTAGATAAAATGCAAAGAGAAGAAACTATTTTGATTTAATAATTTCAAATAAACAAAAAAGGGGGAATTTATGTTCCCCTTTTTTATTAATGGAGAATCGAAAATGAGATATTGGTTAGCAAAAACAGATCCTGATACTTATTCATTTGATAAATTTGAATCTGAAATCTCAACTGTTTGGGATGGAGTTAGAAATTATCAGGCAAGAAATTATTTGAATGAAATGCAAATTGGTGATTTGGTATTGATTTATCATTCACAAACTTCAAAGGATATCGTTGGTATTACAGAAGTTACAAAGTCTGCATTCCAAGATCCAACAACTGATGATGAAAGATGGTTTGCGGTAGAACTAACTTTTAAATCTAAATTAAAAAAATCCGTAACGCTAAACCAATTGAAAAATGATGATTTATTGAAGAATATCCCATTGATTAAGCAATCAAGACTTTCAGTGATGCCTTTATATGAACAAGAATATAACAGAATAATGGAGCTCAGTAATTAGAGTTTATTTAAGTTGTCTAAATATTGACATAATTAGACGAAATTCGGAACTCAATTTATTTTCTAAATTCTTTGAATTACGCATCTAATCACAAGTTTAAAAATCAAAGAATTTTTTTTTAAAATAATAAATTTTTTTCTTGGTTAGTTAAAAAAACTCTTTTATCTTTGCTTTCGGAATTTGACCTATTTGCAGCATAGGGGGAAGAAAATAAAAATTCTTCCAAAAATATTTGACAATTGATTTATAAGGATTTAACTATTATCCGAAGATTCTTTTTCAATTTTTTTTGTTAAAAGAATTTTCAAATTGCATTTTTTTGGTTCAGAGTTATGCTTGGGGGAGCAGCTCATCAATGAATTTAATAAGAAAAATTAAACTTGACAATTTGTCAAGACCTACTCAATTACTGTTTTTTGCAGTAGTTTTGGTATTGATTTTGGTTCTTATGTTGCTTTCGAAAAGTTGGAGCGAAAAACAACTTGTTCGCCAAATTAAAATAGAAGGCAATCAATTCATTGACAACAATGAAATTTCTACATTGATTTCTCCCCTTGCAGTTAACAAATATAAAAAAAATGTCGATTTAGATACAATTAAGTCTATTTTATCTCAAAATCCATATATACTTAATGTTGATTTGAATATTGGTATCACCGGTAATTTAAATATCAATATTGAAGAACGTGTCCCTGTTGCATTTTTGTTGTTGAAGAACGGTGTTGTTTCCTTTGCAGATAAGTCTGGTATTATTCTACCTTACAAAACTGTAAAGCAAGAGATGGATTTACCGGTTATTTCCGGTTTTAATATTCATCACGAGTACGATACAACTTCAATTTTGAATGGTTGTAAGATAATTGATTTCATTAAATCACAAAATACTAATGATTTATATAAATCAATTTCAGAGCTTAGATTCGATTCGCGTTATAAATCTTTTGATATTTTTGTTGAGAATTATCCTGGATTTATTAGATTTGGCAGAGCAGATAATTTGGATGAAAAATATCAAAAATTAAATAAAATTTTAAATTCCAATAGTGGATTTGAGTTATTAAAGATTGCTGATTATATTGATATTAGGTGGAACGGGCAAATTGTTGCCGGTATTATATAAATTTGAATTTTATAAATTAAATAAATAGTTAAATTATGCAACAAAATACTAATTTTACAAATCATGCTCCCCAATACAGCATAGGTCTGGATGTCGGTACTTCAAAAATTTGCGCCTTAGTTGCATCAAAAGATGTAGATTCTGGTAGAGTGATAATACTTGGAACCGGTTTGGTGGAGAGTGAGGGCTTAAGTCGTGGTGTTGTTACAAATATTGATAAAACAGTTCAATGTATTTCAAGAGCAGTAGAGCAGGCAAGACAGCAATCTGGCGTTGAAATAGAAGAAGTTACGGTTGGAATTGCAGGTGATCATATTGAGACAACAATAATAAGAAGTATTATTAGCATTAGTAATCAAACTAATGAAATTACTGCTAATGACCTGCAAAGACTCATTGATGAAGCAAAAAATGTTACAATTCCGGCGGATAGACAAATAATTCATATAATTCCACAAGAATATATTATTGATGGGCAGAGATTTACGAGCTCTCCGGTTGGTATTAGCGGTAGAAGATTAGAATCCGATATTATGATAGTTACTGCATTAACTACTTCGGTAAAAAATATTTATATGTGTGTCGAGAGAGCAGGTTTGCGAGTTAAAGAACTTGTTTTGGAACCACTTGCAAGCAGTAGAGCTATTTTGACAGACGAGGAAAAAGATGTTGGTGTTGCTATGGTTGATGTTGGTGGTGGCACCACAGATATTGCAATTTTCAAAGACAATATTTTTAGATTTACAAGTATTTTTGGTATTGCTGGTCAGCAAGTTACCGAAGATATCAGAACTGCTTTAAACATTGTGGCAAGCCAAGCAGAAGAGCTTAAGAAAAATCACGGTCATACTTTTTTAAATTCAATTATCAAACAAGATGCAGAGATTATGGTGCCCGGAATTAGTGGGCGTAAACCAACTGAAATAAATAAGGGTAGTTTATGCTTCATTATCCAACCAAGAATGCAAGAAATTTTTGAATTTACAAAATTAGAAATCGAAAAAAGTGGTCTTTCAGGGTATCTTGGTGCAGGTGTTGTGATTACCGGAGGAGCTGTTCAATTACAAGGCAGTGAGGAACTTTGCGACTTCATACTTCAAAAACCTGTGAAACTTGGTATGCCAAGCGATATTTCAATGGCGGGATTGATTACTACTGTAAATAGTCCGGTATTTTCTACTTGCGTTGGTTTAGCTTTATGGGGACTTGATTCGAATGTTAAAGAACATATCAAGATAAAGCAACCGGAGAAAAAAGTAAGTACTCCTATTAAAATCGATACTACTATCGAAGAGCCGAAATATGAAAAATATTTTGAAAAAAAAGAAAATAAACCAAAAGAAAGTATTCTTAAGAAAATCAAAAAAGTATTGAGTGAATTATAAAAATTAATATATTAATTTATTGTTAAAGTATAAAGAGGGGAATTATTATGGCAATTGGACTTGCTACTACTGTTACCGATGGTGCAAAACTTAAAATTATCGGTGTAGGCGGAGGGGGATGCAACGCCGTACACAACATGGTTGATTCAGGTTTGAAAGGCATTGAGTTTATCATTGCCAATACTGATAAACAAAGTTTGGATAATAAAAATGCCGATAAAAAAATTCAATTAGGCAAAAAAACCACAAATGGCTTAGGCAGTGGCGGAAAACCTGAAATTGGCAAGAAATCTACCGAAGAAGATGAATCAGAAATCAGAGAAGCTTTAGCAGGATGCAATATGGTGTTTGTTGCTACAGGTATGGGCGGCGGAACTGGTTCCGGCGCATCTCCTGAAATTGCAAGAATTGCTAAAGAAATGGGTATTCTCGTTATTGGTATTGTTACCAAACCATTTGAATGGGAAGGCATGAAAAAAATGACCACTGCATTGAATTACATTGAGATTCTTCGTAATCATGTTGATGCTTTGATTGTGATTCCTAATCAAAGATTATTACAGGTTATCAATGATAAAGTAACTTTCCAAGAAGCATTCAAAATAGTTGATGAAGTTTTGCATAATGCGACCAAAGGTATTACCGAAATTATTGGCAACCATGGCGAAATTAATATTGACTTTGCTGATGTTACTTCTGTAATGAAAGATTCTGGCGATGCTATTATGGGAATAGGTCGTGCAACCGGTGAAAAACGCACCGAGATTGCTCTTACAAACGCATTACACTCTCCACTACTTGATGGTGCGTCTATCAGAGGTGCAAAAGGCGTTCTTGTTAATTTTACTGCGGGCAAAGATCTTTCTATGTTTGAAATTTCAGAAGCGGTTAGAACAATACATGAAACTGCAGGCGAAGATGTTAATTTGAAATTCGGTGTGGTTCAGAATCCTGATATGAATAATGAAATTAT
>JANJUO010000509.1 GCA_024710535.1 bacterium | reverse complement strand
TTTAGAACATTCTGATAAATTTATTGATGTTGAAAATGTAGTTTTGGATGAGTTTATTGATGAAAATTCAAATGATGAATTAATTGAAGAAATTCTAAATACAGATACGAATACAAGCAATAATTTTGATATTGATGCTTTTATTGAAGATGAAATTACCGAAGAAGTTGATAATTCTGAAATTAAAGAAATTGCTAAATTTGAAGATTTTGAGCAATCTCCATATATTTCTTCAATTTCAGGAAAGTTTGATTTTGCATCAGAATTTTCTTTTGAAAAAAATGTCAGCTTGAATGCTTCAAATCCGTTTTCTATTTATGGAATATCTGATTTGATTTTGGATTTCAGAATTCACCAAAATAAACAAGAGAGAAATTTGAATTTGTTTGAAATAGAAGCATCACTAAAAACATATCGCTCTATTCCATATCAGATTTATCCTGAGTTGGCATTCGAAGTTCATCATCAAGCAATAAGTCCTAATCAGAAATCAATGTATGACGATGATTATGATGAATACGCAAAGCCGACAGTTATAACTGAAACAATCGCAAATATTTTATATCAACAAGGTGCAATTGATGAAGCAATTGAGGCATATCAAAAATTGGCAGAATTGCATCCTGAAAAATTTGATTATTATCAACAAAAAATCGAGGAAATTAACTCGATAGAATTTTCAATTAATCAATAGGTGAAAAAAATGTTAAAAAAAATATTAGCCGGCGGATTAGCCATTATAGTTGCCTATATCTTTCTGAAATTACTTTTTGTTCTTTTCAAGGTAACGGCTTTTTTCATATTCAATATATTCTATATTGCGTTCTTTGCAGGAATGGCAGGAATACTTTACGTGATTTTCAGCAAAAAATTATTAAAATAAAAGGAATCAAATGAGAAAGTACTTGTTATCAATGATTTTTGTATTTATATTGTTATTTAGCAATCAGTTATGGTCGCAACAGGCAAATTCATATACTGTTGATCTTGCCAGAATGTTTAGTAAAGATTTGTTTGAAGCTAACGGAATTCCCTTTCTTCAGCCAGTTGTTACGGTTGTGAATGGTACATCGAATACTCGTTTTTTTAATTTGGCTTACATACCGCCAAAAGTACAAAAGCCGTACTTTCGAGTTGGTATTCAGAATATGCTTGGTTTTGTGAATGATGATTTGAAAACATACGCTCCAGTTATGCCATCTGATTCTTTCAATATCGAAAAAGCATTATCTTATATAGAGTTATCTGGATTATCAATAAAAAATATTGATACTGCCGGACTTATACGCTATTTGTTTTTGAATTTGATGTATGATGGTGTTTACAATAAAAAGTCAATCAAAATTCCAAATAAGGCATCAACTGCATTAGGTTCTGGAAATACCGAATTCAGACTTCCGCATGATACTTTATATAGTTTATTACAATCGCATCCATTATATAATAACCCATTGATTCCACAGAGTTTGAAGGATTCTATAGCAAATTCTATTAACGGATTTCCCGAACTTTTTACCTTGTATGGAGGCTCGAACCTAAGCACAGTTTATGCGGCGATTCCGCAAATTGAAATCGGCTCATTATTTGGAACAGAACTTCTACTTAGATTTATTCCATCTGTTAATTTGGGTGAGGCAATTGGTGATTTTTCATTTTGGGGATTTGGATTGAAGCATTCAATTTCTCAATATTTTGGTAGAAATTATATCAATGCAGATGAAGAAAGACCATTTGATATGGCTATTCAGGCAGTTTATCAGGGTACTAATCTCAAGAATAAAGTTGGGGTAACCAAATCAGATCTGAATGCAGATGCCACAATGTATAATTTTAATTTGCACTTCAGCAAAAGTTTCAAAGATATTATCGATGTTTATGCCGGAATCTCCTATGAAATGATTGAAATTACTTCTACTTATAAATATTTTTTACCAATTGAAATTCAATGGCAATTGGGATTAATTGATAAAATTAATGACGAAAATCCAAATTTTGAGCCTACTCCGGGATTTCCGGGCGACCAAAATCCACAAACTTCCACTTTGAGTGTAAGCGATGACAACATCAAATTCACTGTTGGAGCAAGGAAAGCATTTGGAAATTTCGCAATATTTGTAGATTATAATATTAGTGATTTCAATATCTTTTCCGGTGGAATAGAATATACTTTTTAATTTGCGAATTTATAGAATATCGGTTTTTTTTCTTTTCACGAAAAATTTCCGATATTCTTATTTCGTAATCCGTTGAAAAAGTAGAATCAACCTTATGCTCTGTGCGAAAAGTAAAATAAAAATTATTGAAAGATGTCTATAAAATTTTATAAAAAGATGGAGTATTTTATGCCAAGTATATCTATGTTTTATGGTGTATTGATATTTATTTATTTTACTGATTATAAACAATTTTCCACATATTCATGCTAAATATCAGGAATTTGAAGCTGCTTTCAACATTAATGATGGCGAAATCATTGATGGTAAATTACCAAAGAATAAATAAGGCTTGTTCAAGCATGGATTGAACTACATAGGGATGAATTGCTTGCTAATTGGGATCTTGCAGTTAATGGTAAGAATATTTACCCTATAGAACCATTAAAATAAGGTAAAAAAATGAATCCAAGAATTAAAGAAGTGTATCCACTTGAAAATTATAAAGTTTTAACAATTTTTCAAAACGGAGAAAAAAAGATATTTGATGTAGAAAAGTATCTTGAAATGGAATTTTTTCAAGAATTAAAAGATATTTCGAGATTTAGTCAAGTCTCCGTTTCATTTGGAACAATAAATTTGCCAATGTATAGGATTTTTGTCCGGATTGTGTTTATTTGGAAGGTACGTCTGTTAATTAATATTTATGATGAATTGGGGTCTGTTGCATTGGTAATTAATGATTGTGTCAAAGTGGTGAAAAGCAATCAAAATAAAGCAATTTGATTGAGAAAAGGTTTTAAGTGATTATTTTCTAACATTAAAATGTATAATTAGTAAATTAAAAAAAATGATTTGTAATATTTGTAATAATGAAATTGTTGAAGAAATATCTTTGTGTCCTTTTTGCGGTGCTGAATTGGAAATTGAAGAAAGTAATTTTTCAGAATGGATAAATTTCTATACAACAAACAGTATGATTGAAGCAGAAATGCTGAAATCTCAACTGCTTAGTGCAGGTTTCCCCGTTGAAATTCTCTCGCAATTCGATTCCATGCGTATGCTGACAGTTGGTGATTTGTCTATTATTAAATTGTTTACTCCAAAGCAATATGCTATTGAAGTCCGTAATTTTACAACAGAATTACTGAATAGCAATTATGACGAACAATGATATTTTAGAAAGGGCAAAAACGATTATCGGCAATGATATTCGCAGGTATGTGGAAGCCGATGGAGGAAAAATCGAAGTAATCAAATTTGAAAATGAAATATTATTTGTTAAAATGGGTGGAGCATGCAAATATTGTCCGGCTCTATCTGTTACATTAAAAGGTCTTGTTCAGAAAAGAATAAAGAAGGAAATCCCCGAAATCAAGTCAGTTGAAGTGATTTTATAACACCGAATTAGAATTCAAGATAATCACCTCTTCCGAATCAAAAGGGCAGAATAGAAAATTGTGGGAAAATATGCCACAAATTAGTTAAAAGTTTAGGTTTTGCGATTTAAAAATGCGTGCAAAATGTTGGTGTAGTAGAATTGTAGTGGATTATATTACATGGCTTGACACGATTAAAAACTTGTTCATTCAAATAATAAAAAGACT
>JANJUO010000491.1 GCA_024710535.1 bacterium | reverse complement strand
ATAATTTCTTTTCATATCTTGGATACAAGGTTATAATGCCAGATAATCCTGATCAAGAAGGAATGGATAGAGAAACGAGTTCGATGTGCTTTCCAGCACAACTCTCATTGGGAATGTTTCATAATTTGCTAAATTTAAAGCCGGATTATTATTTTGTTCCCTTTATACTTGAAATGCACGTTGATGCAACAGAAAGCGAAACTCAACGCCTTGATTTTAATTGTACTTGCGTATTTGTTAGTGGTGAGCCATTTTATTTGAAGCAATCATTTAAAGATTTTGATTTGAATGGCAGAATGCTTACTCCAAGATTTAATTTTGGCAATGGAATACAAAGAGAATTGAATAAATTTATAGAGATGGCGGCTCAAATTGGCATTAAAGACAAACAAATGGCAATTACGGCATTCAATCATGCTCTTAAAATGCAAAACGATTATCAAGATGCTTTATATAATTTGGGTAATGAAGCACTTGAATTATTGAAAGAAAATCCTGATGAATTTGCAATCGTAATGGTTGGCAGACCTTATAATGCATTTACAGATAGTGCAAATAAAGGAATACCGCAAAAATTTGCTTCGAGAGGAATTTACGTTTTACCTTATGATATTTTCGATTTCAGAAATGAAGGAATTGATGATTTTATGTATTGGGAAGGCGGCAAGAAAATTCTTAAGGTTTCAAAAATCATCAAAGAGCATCCTCAATTGTTTGCAACTTACATATCAAATTTTTCTTGTGGTCCAGATTCGATGATTCTAACAACATTTCGAACAATTATGGGCACCAAGCCATCATTAACATTAGAACTTGATAGCCATACAGCTGATGCTGGAATCAATACAAGAATAGATGCTGCAGTTGATATTATTAAAAATTACTTACATTTAAAAAGTACGATTTCAGACCCTGATTTTAGTGATTTCTCAGCCGCTGATATTCTTTCTCAAGGTGGAAAAAATTACTTCATTACATCAGATGGCGAACGAGTTGAAATGAATGACAAGCGAGTTCAAATATTAATTCCATCAATGGGTGATTTGGGAGCAGAATTCTTTTCAGCTGCATTGCGTTCTCTTGGATTCAATGCAGAGGCATTGCCTGTTTCAACAAATGATACATTGAAATTTGGTCGCTCAAATGCAAGTGGAAAGGAATGTTTGCCATTATTATTACTTGCAGGTGCACTTCTTGAATATATTGAAAAAAAATGGGATGGCAAATCGTACGTTGCCTTTTTCATAGTTCAAGGAGCAGGAAATTGCCGTTTGGGACAATATCCTGTTTTTATCAGAAATGTAATCAAGCAGAAAAGACTAAAGAATGTTGCACAAATGGTTTTGATGAACGAAGATGGTTTTGCGGGATTTGGTTCTGATTTTGCAATGCGTGGAATTCAGGCAATTATGGCAAGTGATGTTTTGGATGATGTTCGCTCTGCAATTCTTGCAAATTCAATAAATCCAAATGATGGAATTGATTATTTCAACCAAGAAATCAAAAATTTATCAAACAAATTCGTAAATCAACCTGATAAGTTTTATAAACATTTAGAAGAATTTTCTATAAAAATAAAAACCAATATTCCTGCAAGAATTCCAGTAGAAAAATCGAAATATATTGCATTACTTGGAGAAATTTATGTGCGTAGAGATGGTTTTTCTCATAAATGGCTCAATAAAGTTTTTGCAAAAAAAGGGTTTGTTGTAAAAACTGCACACATTAATGAATGGATTCAATATGTGGATTATTTGATAAAAATTGATTTGCTTGAGCCGGAAAAATCACTAAAAAAGAGAATCGAACAAGAAATTAGATATTTATTTATGAGAAAAGCAGAAAAGAAAATCAAGAAAATTATTGCTAAATCTGGCTATTACGAATATGAATTAACAAATATCAAGGAAACACTTGAACATAGCAAACACATTCTTCCACTTGATTTCAAAGGCGAGCCGGGCTTGGTTTTGGGCACTGCTTTGAATGAATCTTTGGAAAAATATGCTGGTGTGATTAATCTTGGACCATTTGGCTGTATGCCAACAAGATTCACAGAAGCAGTAGGTGCTGGCGAAATGACAGTTCGCCATAAAATTGAATTAAAACAAAAACATAATAACAAATTTAAATTATCTGAAGTTTTTAATGGAAATATGAATATTCCATTTCTTACAATTGAAGTTGATGGAAACACATTTCCGCAAGTTATCGAAGCAAAACTTGAAACTTTTGCGTTACAAGCAGAAAGAACTGCACAACTAATGCGTCATTCTAAAAATGGTTATGTTAAAAATTAAAATAAATTAAATAGGAAAATAAAATGAGTTTTACTTACAAAGATTCCGGAGTGGATATTTCAGCCGGAGAAGAAACAGTTGATAGAATTAAGCCACTTGTTCGCTCTACGCACAATGCTAAAGTATTATCTGACATTGGTTTATTTGGTGGATTTTATGATGGTAAATTCGAAGATTACGAACACCCAATTCTTGTGGCAAGTACTGATGGAGTTGGCACAAAACTCAAAATTGCCTTCCATACAGGAATTCATAATACAATCGGAAATTGCTTAGTTAATCACTGCGTTGATGATATTCTTGCTTGTGGGGCAAGACCTTTGTTTTTTCTTGATTATTTTGCAACTGGAAAATTAAATCCTGAAGTTGCAGAGCAAGTAATTAGCGGATTTGTTGCCGGATGCAATGAAAATGGTACTGCTCTTATCGGTGGTGAAACTGCAGAAATGCCTTCTCTTTATAGCGAAGGAGAATATGATGTGAGCGGAACAATTGTTGGTGTTGTTGAAAAGAAAAAAATTGTAAATGGGAAAAAAATCAAAAAAGGCGATATTTTGATTGGTCTTCCATCGAGTGGTTTGCATACAAATGGCTATTCATTGGCAAGAAATGTATTGCTCTCGAAATACAAATATGAAGATTATGTGGAAGAACTTGGCTGTACAATTGCAGAAAGTTTGCTCAAAGTTCATATTTCATATTTGAATACAGTTGCTCCTTTGGTTGATGATGAATTATTGCATGGAATTTCTCATATCACTGGTGGCGGCATAATCGGTAATACAAAAAGAATTCTACCAGAAAATACTGAACTTAATATAAATTGGAATAGTTGGACAAGATTGCCAATTTTTGATTTGATTCAAAAAACGGGCAACGTTTCCGAAGAAGAAATGAGAGCGGCATTTAATTTAGGAATTGGTATGATTTTAGTTGTTGACCAATCGAACGCAGACCTTGTTTTCGAAAGATGCAAAGATAGAAATCCAGTTATTATTGGTAATATCGGTTAGAAAATGGACGATACTGAATTAAAATTATCCAAATATCGATTTTTGGTTCGCGGTCATGTACAAGGCGTTGGATATAGATATTATGCCTTGAAACATGCTCATATTTTGAGCTTAAGTGGTTATGCAAAGAATTTATTTGATGGCTCGGTTGAAGTTCTAGCTGAAGGATTAGCGGAAAATGTTAATCAATTTCATAAATTGTTGGAAATTGGTCCAAGTCGCTCGGTGGTTGAATTGTGTTTATATGATGAATTGCCTTATAGTAAAGAGTTTGATGATTTTTACATATATTAAACTACACCACATTATTCAGACCACAAAATTTGTAAATTAATTAAATAAAGTTGTGATAAATGCGGTGTTTATGATATTTGCAAATATGATAAAAAGCAAAAGTAAATCACATAACCTTCAGACAACTCTTTTTTTTAACCTTCCGTAGCCACAAACTGCGGAAGGATTAATCACTTCCTTCTTTCCTTTTCTTCTATTCCATTGGCTTTATCATACTTTCGATAAATGCAATTTCTTTTGCTGATAATTTATACAACTTCTGTTCGTATCGATACGCTCCGTCGGCTATTGAACTTGCCGAAATACAACGAACGGGAGAACCGCTTGTTGAGTAGAAACTTTAGTTTCGTATCGAAACAAGCAAACATTGAACCATCACCCTTTTCCCTCCACAATCGCAATTTCTTCGTCTGTCAATTCATACAATTTATAAACCAGTACGTTTTCAAAGCAAACCAGCACAATTACAAGTCTTATTCCAAGTTGCATTCAAATATACAATCAAAAATGATTTTATTTCTATAATGCAATTTTTTAAGAAAATCAGAAAGTCAAAGCCTGTCATTTCGAGGCTACCCTGAAAACTTCGTTTTCACTAAAAAGAAAATGAACAAATTATCGTTATAAAGTTGCGTAAGAAATTAATCGTACTTCGATTGGTGTTTTAATACCCGTTTTCGAGGCTGATACCGAAAGTGGTTACTGGAGAATTGGCGAAACATATTCATAAGAATATTAGTTTTCCCGTTTAGGAGCATACTTATATCTTAAACTTTCGGCTTACGTAATTTTTTTATAAATTTATAAAAGGGTTAAAA
>JANJUO010000482.1 GCA_024710535.1 bacterium | reverse complement strand
CATTAAGACCATTGGTTGTGCCTGATACAAACGAAATACGCTTCAGATTGGACACACCTAACTGCGAAGCTATTTTGGTGGCAGACGGTTATACTATAAAATTAATAAAATATGGTGAAGAAGTTTCGATGAAGTTATCAGAATCGAAAGTGAAATTGATTAAGCCGGAAAAAAGCACATATTACGATGTTTTGAGAAGAAAATTATTATGGGGCGCAAATGCCCTTGATGAATCTGTAAAATAATATTGAGTATAAAATGTTTGATTTAATTTCAGCAATAACATGGGAAGTTCAAAAAGAAATTCCGATTATTGGTAATTTTGCTATTCGTTGGTATGGTTTGCTTTTTGCAATGGGATTCATTGTTGGCTACCAAATAATGAATAAAATTTATAAAGCAGAAGGCAAAACTCAGCGCGAACTTGATTCCCTTGCCATTACAATGGTTATTGCAACTATAGTGGGAGCACGATTAGGGCATTGCTTATTTTATGACCCGGCTTATTATTTGGCAAATCCACTCAAAATTATCAAAGTTTGGGAAGGCGGTCTTGCAAGTCATGGAGCAGCAATTGGCATAATAACAGCACTTTGGCTCCATACAAAAGGCAATGCAAGAGTTGGATTTATGTGGATTTTGGATAGAATTGTAATAGTTGTAGCTCTTGCAGGATTTTTTATAAGAATTGGTAATTTTGTAAATTCTGAAATTTATGGAAAAGCAACAACTGTTCCATGGGCAGTAATTTTCACAGAGGTTGACAATATTCCGCGTCATCCTGTTCAACTTTATGAGGCATTTTCTTATCTTGCTATCTTTGTTTTTTTATATTTTATGTATAATAAGAACAAAGGTAAATTCAATTCCGGATTGATTTTTGGATGGTTTCTTACTTTAGTATTTGGAGTTAGAATGATTTGGGAATTATTCAAAGAACATCAAACAAAATTTATGGAAGGACTACCATTTGATATGGGCTTGCTATTGAGCGTGCCTTTTGTTGCAATTGGAATTTATTTTGTGATAAAAGCAAGAAAATAGGTTATGGAAGTTCTATTATTTCAATTAAATTCAAAATATTGAAAAATGATGACAAAGGAAGAACATATTGAGTATTGGATAAAATCCTCAGAAGACGATTGGCTTACTGTTGATACTCTTTTTAAGGCAGGTAGATATGTACATTGTTTGTATTTTACTCATCTTGCTTTAGAAAAATTGTGCAAAGCTCTTTGGGTAAAAGATAATAATTCTAATATTCCTCCAAAAATTCATAATTTAGTTAAGATTCTACATAATACAAAACAAACTTTTAACGAAGAAGATTTAGCATTTTTGGAAGAGTTTAATGATTTTCAATTAGAAGGAAGATATCCCGATTATATTTTCAACATCAAAAAGGTGTGTACTTTAGAATTTACAAAGAATATTTTGAATAAAATTGAGGAAATAAAGCAATGTTTAATCAAGAAACTGTAATAGAAAAAGTAAAATCATTTTCTTCTGAATTAATTCAAAATGGAATTTTGTTAGATAGCGTTTTATTGTATGGCTCATATACATCAAATCAACAAACTGTTGATTCTGATATAGATGTAGCTTTGGTTTCAAATATGTTTTCTGGATTTGGGTTTGAGGATAGAAAACTTTTCTCAAAAATAAACATCAAAAAAGAGTATATTGATATTGAAACTAAGACATTTTCGAAAGAATATTTTAATCAAAGTGACCCATTTATTGAAGAAATTAAAAGAACTGGTATAAAAATTTTATAAGAATTTTCACAGACTTATTTATTATTAAAAAATGGAGAACACATTTTGAAAAAGAGCATTTTAATTGGCATTTTAAGCGTAATAGCAATTATTGTAATTACAAGTTGTGATGGTGGTGGTACAGATCCAACAAACAATGATGAAATTTTGCCCCTCAAAATTGGGAATTATTGGAAATTTGACGCAGTCGGTTATGATACTTTAGGTAATATTTTGGAACAAAGTACAATTACTTTCAAAGTTGTTTCTGATACAATAATTAACAATGAGATAGTGTATATAATGGAAATAGGAGAAAGTAATATACAAAAAGGTACAGCTGCTTTTATAAAACGAGCTGATGGTGTTTATACTTATGAAAAACATAATACTTATTTAGAAGTGAAATATCCTGTATCAATAGGTGAAAAATTCAATGCTGCAAAGGATACAGTGATTGTTGAAAGTACAAATTTTAACTATGTTACAACTATTGGAAACTTTTCATGCTACCAATACACGTGGAGTTATAGTGATAGAAAGGAAAGTTTATATTTTAAACCTAGTGTTGGTTATGTTGCTAATGAAATATTTAGAAGAACTGTAAGTGGCAGATATTACCTCGTAAGTAAAATGGTTTTGAAAGAATACAAAGTGAATTAGATATTAATTGCTATTAAATAAATGATGTTAAATAGAAAGATACGATTTATAACTGATTTGAGTTAAAAAAATAATTGATTCAATATTTCGTATAAATTTTGTGGTTGAATTGAGAGGAATTAATATGATAACAGCTAATATTCAAGAAAAAAACTCAATATTATCGAGCAATTGATAATAATTAATGATGTTGAAGTTTTTGAGAAAATTGAAAAAATTATCAATTTATCTCTCAATAGGCCATCTCTAAAGAAATTTTCCCAAACGAACTAATTGCAAGAGCTAAACTTTCCAATTTAGATATTGAAAATAATAATATAAAATCTCAAAATGAAGTTGAAAAATTAGTTCAAGAGCGGGATTGATGAAAGTATATTTAACAGTAGATAAAATCTTGAAAATATTAGAATAAGGTTAAAATCAAATTCAATTTCTAAGATTAATAATTTATAATTCATTGTTGAGACATTTCAAAATATTAACATAATAAATTCGTTAAATTAATTGATTTATTAATGAGGTGAAAAATGACTAATACAACATTATTAGAAAAATATGAAACATTACCAGATGTTTTAAAATTTGAAGCATCCTTGTTTATTGATTTTCTTTTGTATAAATCTGAGCAAATATCTGAGAAGAAACAGAGGGTTCCCGGTTTTTTAAAAGGAAAAATTTCGATGTCAGATGATTTCGATGAACCATTAGAAGATTTTAAGGATTATATGTAGTGAAATATTTACTTGATACACATACTATTATTTGGTATAGCGAAAATAATCCTAAAATTTCTGAAAATATAAAAAAACTGATTTCAGATTCAAAGAATCAAATTTTTATTAGTATTGCTTCAATTTGGGAAATGGCAATTAAACTAAAAATCAATAAACTTAATTTAGATCTCCCAATTGAAGAATTTACTGAAGAATTGCGAGCAAGAAATTTTACTTTACTTCCGATAAATATTGAACATATAGTTCAAACTACAAAATTGGATTTAATTCATAAAGATCCATTTGATAGAATTATTATTTCGCAAGCAATAATTGAAAATATGGATATTATCAGCCGTGACGACAAATTTGACAATTTTTTAATTGACATTAATGTTAATCGTTTATGGTAAAAAACCATCAAATTAAAAAAGCCGATTTAGAAAGCGATTGGATTTTTTTTCAATAATAATTTCAACAATGGTTTGAGCGTACAGTAAATTTATGTAATAATATTTTTCTTGATTATTGAAAAAAAGAAAGATCAAACAAGTGATGCCAGCAATGTAGTAGTAATTTAAGAAATATTTTTTTAATAAAATGAAAGTATTTGATTGGAATGAAGAAATAGGTGATTTGAATGATTGATTTTATTGATGAAGAAGAAAAAGAATTAATTGAATCATTACATTCGGAAAAATGGGTTTCGGATTTTGATGATGAAATTAAGAAAATGTACGAAGATTATGCAAAAAATTATCTGACAATATTCACTTCTCGCTCGAGAGTGATGCCAAATTTATCATGAACAGCATTAATTACTTCAACCGATAAATTATAAATATCTTCGCCGCTTGCATTATTGTAATTTACCAAAATCAAAGAATGATTTTCATAAACTCTTGCCGAATTGTTCATTGAATATTTCATACCTTTCAAACCACATTTTTCAATCAAAAATGCAGCCGATAGTTTCACTCCATCTTCGCCAACATAGCCACTAATTTCAGGAAATTTTTCTTTCAAAACTAAATATTTATCGTTTGATATAACAGGATTTTTGAAAAAACTACCGGCATTCCCTATTTTATTGGGATCCGGGAGTTTTGATTTTCTGATTTCAATAATTGCATCGAAAACTTCATTGGCAGTGGTATTTGGACGATTGGAAAATTTCTCTTTCAATTCTTTATAATTAAGATTTGGAGAAAACTTTTTATTTAATTTATATACAACATTCGTTATTATAAATTTATTTTTCAAAATATGTTTGAATATTGAATCACGATAGCCAAAATTACATTCTGCATTGTAAAGTACGTTGAAATTATGATTTGCTAGATTATATCCATGTAAACTATGCAAATAATCTTTCTGCTCAACAGAATAGGCGCCAATATTCTGAACAGGTGCAGAGCCAACGGAGCCGGGAATCAAAGCAAGATTTTCTAATCCATAATAACCATAATTGGTGCAGTATTCCACAAATTCATGCCAATTCTCGCCCGCACCAACCGATAGCATCGCAAATTCATCATTATCCTCTAAAATTTTTATTGATTTGATATTGATTTTTATAATCAAACCACTGTAATCCTTTAGAAATAAGACATTTGAGCCGCCTGAAATAACGTAATGCCTATTATTTAGGAAAACCTCTGAGTTTGCCAACGCTTCAATTTCATTTTCGTTATTAATTTCAACAAAATATTTCGCTGAAACATCAATACCAAAAGAATTGTATTTCTTAAGATTTACATTTTCAATTATTTTCATCGTGCGATAATTATTTTTTCAGTATAAATGTTATTGTTGGTTTGTATAATTATTGAATAAACACCATTTGCCAAATCATCTGCAGTAATCTTGAAATTATAATTCCCCTCATTCAAATAGCCGTTATGAAGTGATTTCTTGATATTACCCAAATTATCTGCTAATTTTATATAAGTATATGAGTAATTATCAATTTTGAAATTCATTTCAGCATATCCGTTGCTTGGATTTGGAAAAATTTCGATGCTTTTTTTGAATAATTCATCACTAACTGAAAGAACCAATTCTTCCGATTTAATAACACACAACAAATCTCTTTCATCAAATTCAATCCCAATAGGCTTTTCATTCAATTTAAAGCTCTGATTATGCGGATTCTCATCAATTTGTGAGGATATGTATTCTACTGTATCAATTCTATTGCTATATTCAATAAATAATCTAACCGGAAATGTAAAATATGGTGCTTTATCCATTTTGACGTTGGATTTCTGCATTTGCTCAATCGAAACATCCAAATTAAATTCTCCATTACCAATCGACTCAACAAGGTAATCAATCTTCAATTCAGGATGCCCGGGTTTATAAATCCATTGATTAAAAAAAGTGTCCAAATCTATCGGTGAATCAGGGAATTGCTTTTTGAATTCATTGACATACTGAAAAGTTTCCAAACTCGTGAATTTGTTTCTATCAAAAATATCTCTTAATCCCTCAAGAAACTTATCTTTTCCAAGCATTGCATAAAGCATGTGATAAACTTGTCCTGATTTTAAATATGTCAATTGATACATCGAAAATATATACGCTGTTGGCAGTCCATAAATGGCATAATTATGGTAATTCGCTGCAGAAAAATAGCCTTTGCGTTGATAATTCAGATAATCATAGTAATGATTTTCGCTTTGTAATAACTCTTTGTTATAAAGAGTTTCGCTCCAAGTGGCACCGCCTTCATTTATCCAAATATCATTCCAAGTGGCGCAAGTTATCAAATTTCCAAGCCATTGATGTGCTAATTCATGTGCTAAAACATTCTCGCCATAATTTTTCATATAATCACGATGAATCGAAGTGAGTGTTTGATGCTCCATTCCACCGAAATTAAACGGATACAAGGCAACAAGTCCATACTTACTATAAGGATACTCGCCATAAACTTTGGAAAAAAAGTTCATCATAAAAACGGTATTTCTAAATCCTCTTTTAGCGTTATATATACCGTCATCAACATTCTCATTGTAATCACTTGGCCACACATAATATTGAACTTCAACAGAATCTTCGGGCGAGCTAATTTTGTTATAATATTCAGAATATGTGAAAAACTTCGATGCGTTTGCCACCATCAAATAAGTAGTAATAGGCGAGGTTTCTCGCCAATAAAATATTTTATAATCTTCGCCAACTGCCACACTGTCGAGCAGACCATTCGAGGCGGCAGTAAATTCAGACGGCACTTTTATAGCAATTGAGGAGAATGCTTTATCGTGTGGATTGTCGTTGCAGGGCATCCAGTATCGTGCATTTTCGGGCTCACTCATTGTGTATGCAAGACGCTCTTCGATATATGATGTGCCGTAATTTCCCTTTGGGTAAAGATAAAATCCACGATTTAGAGTATCAGTATATTTAAAATAAACTGACAAAGAAATTGTATCTCCGAAATTGAATTTTGCGGGCAGTTTGATTGTTGCTTTGGAGTATATTATCGGAATATTGTAAATAGAAATATCATTATTCAAAATAACCGAATCAATTTCCAACTTGCCGGCATCCAAGTCGATTACGCTTGTATGATTTGAATCAATTTGCATTTTTATAATATTGATTCCGCTGTATTCTCTATCTTCTCTTTTTCGATTTCCAATAGTTGAAAGTGGATTTGTCCAATCAAGAAATAAGTCGTAACTCAATACATTATAAGGTCGTTTGATAATTTTGCTTTCATTTTGCAATGAAACATTATTTGTATATTTATGAGAACAATCAATATGCTCATGCTCTATTTCATAAAATTCTTGCGGTTCATTAGATAGGAATCTTGGAATTTCTGAAAAAGTCAAATTAA
>JANJUO010000479.1 GCA_024710535.1 bacterium | reverse complement strand
GTCGAATATGCGAATCATGCAAATAATTAGGCGTACAAATACTCATATAATCCATCTTTTTTTCTGGATTATATCTTTTTAATTTTTCCAAATATCGGTCAAATCTTTCTATTTCAGTAAAGAATGAAGCATCTGGAAAATATTTATCCAAAATCCCAACCGAATCATGCGGATCTACTGCCGCAATTAAATTATTTCCGGTATCTTTGATTGCCTTCAAATGTCTTGGAGCAATATAGCCGGCTACTCCTGTTAATGCAAAATTTTTCATTTTAATCAATCAACCCGCAAATTAATTTAATTTCTTCTTCTGTTAAATATGGATGAAATGGCAAACTGAAAACTCTTTCCGAAAATTGTTCAGAAACAGGCATATCACCTGATTTGTAGCCCAAGTTTGTATATGCTTTCTGTAAATGCAATGGTATCGGATAATAAACGGCAGTTGGAATATTATTCTCTTTGAGTTTTGAGATTATCTCATCTCTATGAGATTTATCTTTTGCTAAAACTGTGTATTGCGCATAAGCAGAAATACAATTTTCAGGAATTTCAGGTGTGATAACTTTCCCAGCCAAATGTTCATTATATAATTTAGAAACATCTTGTCTTTTCTGAATTTCTTCATCGAAAATTGTTAATTTAGCAAGCAAAATTCCTGCCTGAATTGTATCCATTCTTCCATTCAAGCCTATTCTAATATTTTCATATTTATTGTCATTATTCTGACCATGAACTCTAACTGAAAGTAGTTTTTCGTATAAATCTTTATCATTTGTGAAAATTGCACCGCCATCGCCATAACAGCCGAGCGGCTTTGCCGGAAAGAATGACGTTGCCGCACAATCGCCAAAACTACACGATTTTTTGCCATTTCTGTTTGCTCCAAAACTTTGAGCGGCATCTTCAATCAAAATCAAATTATATTTTTTTGCAATTGAATTAATTTTTTCAAAATCAGGAATCAAGCCAAATAAATCAACAGCCATAATTGCTTTTGCTTTTAATTTATTTTCGTTAATGGTTTGAATAATTGCATTTTCTAATTTTTCAACATCGATATTAAATGATGAATCAATGTCTATAAAAACCGGTGTTGCCCCTACTATACTTACTGATTCCGCCGTTGCAAAAAATGTAAATGCCGGCACAAAAACAGCATCGCCAATGCCAATTTCATAAGCCATTAACGGCATAACAAGTGCATCAGTTCCTGATGAACAACTAACACAATAATCCACTCCAGCATACTCTGCAAGTTTTTGTTCAAGTTCGATAATTTGCGGACCCATAATATATTGACCGCTATCGAGCACTCTTTTTATATTTTCATTAACTAAATTTTCTATTAAAGAATATTGCTTTTTTAGATCTATAAATTGCATAAAATATTATTTTTCCGATAAAATCTTTTTAAGTTCTAAAATTAATGGTATTGGAGTTGGGTCAACGTTGTTTAGCATTGCAAGATAATAACTTACCCAATCACCCAAATAAATCAAGTCGAAGATTCTTGCCAAAACTGAATTACCTTCGCCGGAAACAGTTAAAGTATTGATATTTTTTGATTTCAAAAGTTGTTCAACTGCTTCAAATCTAACCTTTACTCTTGGATGATCGTCATTATCACGCATTAATAAAATCTGAATTTCATTCAAAACATGTTCTGGAAAAGAAAATGAATTTATTTCGTTGTGATTCATTTCTGGCATTAAAGAGCCAAAAGCAAGATTTTTTGCATTTTCATGAATTTGTCCTCTCCAGCGAAGATTAACGATATCAGTTCTATCGCTTGCTGAATATAATACTATGGCTTTATTATGAAGTGATTTTGCCAAAATAATTGCCGGATTTGTGTCATCAATTACAGAATAAATAGCAGATTTCTTATCTAACAATGTGTATGTTTCGCTGATTTCGGATTTAACATCAACATTAATTATTCCTGCTTTCATAAAAATTCCCAAAAGAGCAAAAAATGAATATCCCAAAGCGGCTCTTGGCTGAAGTCCTGATGGCAATTTCACTATCGGAAATTGATGTTTTACAGCATATTTTGATAAAGCACCACCGGTTGTAACGCAAATAATATTCTTAGTTTTTTCGCTTGCTTGAGAAACTCCGCTCAATGTTTCTTCAGTATCACCGGAGTAAGAACTTGCAATTACAAGAGTGTGATTATCAATATGATTTGGAATATCATAATTTCTGTTGATTTGTATATTTAAATGATTTGCTCCCGGAACCACATTCAAATATGAGCGTAACAAATCTCCGCCAATTGCCGAGCCGCCCATTCCCAAAATCAAAACTTTGTTGATTCCGGAATATGATTTCAAAGCGTAATTATTTTCTATTATATTCAATGCTGTTATTATTTGCTTAGGAAAAGATTTAATAATATCAAACATATTAAAACCATCTAATTCACTAATTCTTTCTGATAAAGACATAAAAAACCCAATTTAATATTATTATAATTGATAAATAAGAATTGCAATATTGAAATAAATCAAAATGCCTGTAAAATCAATAAATGTTGCCATAAATGGACTGGAAATTACTGCCGGATCAAATTTGAATTTCGACAACGCAAGCGGCAACAAACTTCCAACTATATTTGCCCATAATACCATTATAACCATTGAAATACTGACAACTGCCGCAAGTTTGTAGTTTAGCCCGCTTCCTTCGAGCATTCCACGTAAAAATGAGATTGCACCAAGTGCCAAACCGAGCAATAAACCCACCACTACTTCCTTTCTCAAAACTTTGAACCAATTTGTAAAATTCAATCCATCAACTGCAATACTACGTATGATAAGCGTTGCAGATTGAGTGCCGGAGTTGCCAGCAGTTCCTATAAGCAATGGCTGAAAAGATGCAAGAACTACCACTTGAAGCAGAACATCGCTATAATGAGAAATTGCTCCTGCGGTTAGAAAATTAGCAAAAAGCAATGCAATCAGCCAAGGAACTCGCTTCGCCCATAGTTTCCAAATTGTGGCACTCATATACGGCTGATCCACCGGATTAATCGCAGAAATTTTATGAATATCTTCTGTTGCCTCTTCTTTCTGAATATCCATAATATCATCGAATGTTACGATCCCAACCAAGATGCCCTGCGAGTCAACAACAGGCAAAGCGGTCATATCATATTTTTCCATAATTTCAACGGCACGCTCCTGATCATCAAAAGCGGAGAGCGAGATTGCATTAAAATCCATCAAATTCGAAATCACTTCATCTTCTTCTGCGAGAATCAAATTCCGGAGAAGAATATCATCAAGGAGTTTTCCGGCTTTGTCGGTTACATACAATCTATTGAAAGTTTCGGTATTTCTGCCAAATTTTCGGATATGATCGAGTGCCTCTTTGATTGTCCAATTAGACCGAACGGCAAGATATTCCGGAGTCATTTGCCTTCCGATAGATTCTTCGGGATATCCGAGCAATTTTCGAGCTTCCTTCAAATCGTCAGGAGCAAGCAAATTCAGTAATTTACGAGTAACTTTTGCCGGTAATTCTTCAAGAAGGTCAGTTCTATCATCCGGTGGCAAATCCGCTAATAGTTGCCGAGTTTCCGAATCAGTCAAATCATACAAAAAAGATTCCTGCTGATCGAAATCCAGATATGAAAACACTTCTGCAGATAATTCTCTCGGCAAAGCTCTAAAAATCAGCACACGATATTGTTTTTCAACATCAAGGAATAAATCAACAATTTCCGGAGCGGGCCAAGATGCAAGTACATCTTTGAGATCTATCCAGTTATGTTCGTTTATCAATTCCTGTATTTCAGGTTTTAACAGTTCTTTTAGCATTTTCTGTCCGGCAAATAAAATCTAATCCAACAAAAACAATTTACCAACATACAAAAATATAAAAAAAATAGTTAAGGGCTTCAAAGTAATTTATTCCATTGCAAAGACAAGTACAAAATTTGCACTCGTAACCAAGTCCCAGCTTGGTTATGATAAATAAATGGGAAGACAACTAAACGGAGCTTAGTTGCCAGAAAAAATCGTCAGCTGTAACAACTGTAGAAACGGCAATCACTCTTTGAGTAGAAACTTTAGTTTCGTATCGAATTGAGCCAGAAGCTGACTAAGAAATGAGAGCCTACCGATGGTTTTGAGTTTTTTGATAGCTCAAACATTCTTTTTGAGTATATTGAAATAAAT
>JANJUO010000457.1 GCA_024710535.1 bacterium | reverse complement strand
TAAATACAAATCTTGCTTCACCTTGATCGTATTGAACTGTTATACCTGTAATTCTCTTCATCGCATCGCCAATATTTGCATCAGGAAATCTACCAACTTGGTCTGATGAAACAATATTAGTGATATTAATATTATTTTTTTGTTGATTAAGTGCTTTGGCTTGTCCTTTTAATTGCTCTCCAATAACTAATATTCTATCTTTTATAATAGAAGCTGGAATCAATTTTAAATTTAGAAAAGTTGTTCTGTTATTTTCAATTTTAACAGATTCAGTAAAATCTTGGAATCCTATGTATTGAATCTTTAATTCATAAGTTCCAGCAGGTAAATTTAATATTGTAAATTCACCATTCTTGTTGGATACCGAACCATAACTTGTATTCAATAATACAACTTTTGCTCCGGCTAACGACAAACCCTCTGATTTGTCTGTAATTTTGCCTCTTAAAACACTTTGACCAAACAAAGTACTTGAGAAACATACTGCAATAAATAATACAGTTAAAATGAAAATTCTTTTCATATAAAATATCCTAAAAATTATTTTAAAAAACTATTGTACTCTTCTTAATTTTTTTCTGATTGGTAATTCAGAGTCATAAACCTTTTTCTCGCCATCGCCAAGCGATGCTTCAATATCTCTAATGTTGTTCACTAATCTAATAAATCCACCAATTTCTACCGATGCGGCTTGGTCAGTACCCCACATAGCTCTATCAAGAGTAATATGCCGCTCAACAAAGCTTGCACCAATTGTAACTGCTGCCAAAGTTGGGGCAAGTCCTACTTCATGACCGGAGTAACCAATTGGAATGTTTTCATATTTGTTTTTATAAGTATCTATTACTTTCAAATTCAACTCTTCAATTTTGCATGGATAAGTTGATGTTGCATGAGCAATTAAAAGATTTTCAGTACCAAAAGCATTTATTCCATTTTCTATTTCTTCAACAGATGACATACCGGTTGAAATCATAAGGGGTTTTCCGGATTGCTTAATTCTTTTAATCAAATCAATATCTGTTAATGAGGCAGAAGGTAATTTATAAAATGGCAATTTGAATTCTTCCATAAAATCTACTGATTCATTATCCCAAACAGATGCAGTCCACATTATGTTTGATTTCATACAAAATTCATTAATTTCATCATATTCATTTATACCAAATTCTACTTTTTTACGATAATCAATGTATGTCATTCTTCCCCAAGGAGTATCTCTTTCTAAATGCCATTGGTCTTTTGGAGTGCAAATTTCAGGAGTTCTTTTTTGAAATTTTACGCAATCGGCTCCGGCTGCAACGGCACCTGAAATCATTTTTTTTGCAAGTTCTACAGAACCATTATGATTAATACCGATTTCTGCTATTATAAATGTTGGATGATTATCACCAACAAAAGAATTGCCAAGTTTTACTTCTCTTTTTTTCATAATTATCTTATTAAGTTTAAAAAAATTTACCAAGTAGTCCAGCCACCATCAACAACAAGATTTGCTCCTGTCATGTATGATGAAGCATCAGAAGCAAGAAATACAATTGCTCCATTATAATCACTTTTATCTGCCATTCTTTTTAAAGGAGTTCTTTCGGAATATTTCTCAATAAAGTATTCATTCTGCCCATTTTCAACTCCACCCGGTGAGAGCGTATTCACGCGAACACCATTATGCCCCCAATATGCCGCAAGATACTTCGTAAATGCAATAACAGCACCTTTTGATGTTGGGTATGCAGGAGATTTATAGAAAAGTTGATTTCCGTCTTTATCTTTATAAAGTGATTGATCAGGTGCTGTGATTCCATAAGTTGATGCTATATTTATTATACTGCCACTACAATTATTTATCATAACCGAGCCAAATATTTTACAGCAGTTAAATGTTCCAATTATGTTTACATTCAAAATTTGCTGGAACATTTCCGATGGAAAATTTTCAAATTTTGTACTTTCAAGAACATCAATTGGATTTTCAACTTTTTCATTAATTGCGGCATTATTAATCAGAATGTCAATTCTACCAAATTTTTCTAGTATTTCATTCTTTGCATTTATTAATGATTCTTCTGAGCAAATATCTGCTTGAATTGCAATTGATTCTGTTGGCAAATCGAACGCAATTTCTATGCATTTCTCTAACTCAATATCTAATAATACTACATTTGCACCTGAATATGCTAATGTTTGAGCAATTTGTTCACCTATCAAACCTGCGGCACCTGTAACAATTGCAACCTTCCCTTCTAAAGAGAATAATCTATTTATTTCCATTATTTTTCCTTAGGTTTTGTATTGAAATTAGATGTTTTTCTGAAAACAGGTTCGATCGGTTTCCCTTTGAGATATTTCTCAGGACTTCCGCTTCTGTATGCTTCATCAACTATTTTCAAGCAAGCCGCATAAGCATCAAGAGTATATTCAACTTGCTTTGCAGTATGCGCAAAAGAGATATTGTGAAATCCACTCCAAAGAATCCCATATCTTAGAAGTTCCTGCTGTAGAATAGATTTTAACATCAAAGAGTGAGAATTTGCATCAAAAACTACCATTGACCTAAAATTATATCCCTTTGCAAAAGTATAGTTCATTCCAAAATCATTTGCAATTTGATTGTATCCTGACTTGATTTTTGCCCCAATATAGTCAATATAATTAATTACATCTAAATCAATTATTTCATTTATTGTTGCCTTTGTAGCGGCTAAGGATAATGCTTCGCCACCAAATGTACTGTAGAAAAACACATCCTTCTCAAGCAAATTCATTATTTCCGATTTGCCGGTAATTATTGAAATTGGCATACCATTAGCACAAGCTTTTGAGAATAATGCCATATCTGCTTTAATCCCGAAGAATTCTTGAGCACCACCAACTGCAATTCTGAAACCTGTCCACATTTCATCAAAAATTAATACTATATTTTTTTCAGTACATATATTTCTGAGCTTAAGAAGAAAATCATCCTTTGGTTTGTCAAAGGTTACCGGTTCGAGAATAATTGCGGCTGTATCATCATCAATTGATTCAAGAACTGACTCGAAATTATTATAATCAAAAGTAAATGTTAAATTCTCAATTTCCTTTGGAATACCATTATTTCTATCTGTTACACTTATATACCAATCGTGCCAGCCATGATAACCACAGCATAGTATTTTCTTTTTTCCGGTATATGCCCTTGCTAATCTTACTGCCGCACTTGTAGCATCTGCTCCGGATTTTGAAAATCTTACATTTTCGGTATTTGGTATAACTTGCTTGATAAGTTGTGCCACCTCAACTTCTAATTTGTGTGGTAGTGAGAATGTAATTCCAGATTTTAATTGTTCAATAATAGCATCATCAACAGCTTTGTATGAATATCCTAAAATTAACGGACCTACACCCATTGTATAGTCTATATATTCATTTCCATCTACATCTGAAATCAAAGCACCTTTGCCGGATTGAGCAAATATCGGCGCCACTCCTTGAACATATTGAGTAACGCCCTTTGCTAAAGTTTGAGTTTGTGATGGAATTAATCCCTTTGCAATATCAAATAATTTTTCTGATATATTTATTTCAGGATATTTATTATTATCAATCATTTTTTTCCTCTTTTAATTAAAATTATTGTGGTGCTTCATCACTATAAGCAATACTTCTATCACTAAAAATATTATAATCTCCACCAATTATTCTTGATGCAATTGATTTTGCATCCAATTTATGATGATTAAGAACTTCAAAAGGTTGCCCACATTCTGGATAGTTATCAAGTCCGATTTTTACAATTTTTTTAACGCTAATTTTCCAGTTATTTATTAAAGCATTAGTAAGATTATCTCCCAAACCACCAAATACAGAATGGTCTTCGAGAATATAGAATAATTCAAACTTTGAGCAAGTTCTGTTAAGCCAACCAATATCTATTCTATTCAAAAATGGCATATTAATTACACATAATTCAAAACCAAATGAATGTAAGATTTCAGCCGCACCTAATGCTTCAGCAAGCATAACAGGACCATAAGCAAACAATACTGCATCGCTTCCTTCTTTTAATATTGTACCTGTTCCTATTTTGAATTGATAATTTTCAGGAAACTCAATATCTATTGGGCAAGGACCAATATTCATTCTTAATGCAACATTTTCTTTGGAATCATTGATTGCAAATTGCAATGCTAATCTTGTTTCAATTTGATTGGCAGGTTGTATGATGGTGATATTAGGTATTGCTCCAAGCAAACTAATATCTCGAACACTTTGATGTGATTTGCCGGGTCCTGCCGGTATCATTCCACTAAAATGCAATGCGTAAATGATTTTTGTGTGTTCGCAAGCATTATTATAAATTTGCTCGTTTGCTCTTGAACTAAGGAAACTTGCAAATGAATTTACAATGGGGATCAATCCCATTCTTGCAATTCCTCCTGCCATAGAAACCATATCTTGCTCTGCAATACCATTTTCAATGAATCTACTCGGATATTGTCTTTCAAAATTTCTTAATTTGCAATCTGCCGAAAGGTCAGCATCAATAACAATAAAATCATCTCTTAATTCAGCTAATTTGCATAACTCATCACCATAAGCATCTGTTATATATTCTTTTTTTGATAAAGTTGCTATGTTTTCTGATTCATAAACAAATTTGTACTCAACTTCCGATAGATTATTTTTTGAAACAAATTCAGAAATCTTATTGCTTAATTCATTAATACCTTGTGTGAAATGAGAATCGCTTGGAGCACCAGAATGCCATTTATACATCTGTTCATCATTTTCTCCAATATTTGTTTCTTCAATAAATGAAATTCCTTTACCCTTGATTGTATCAGCAATAATCAAACTTGGCTTACCTTCTATTGATTTTGACCAATTTATCGAATCTGAAATATCTTCAAAATCATGACCATTACATACTCTTACAGCCCAACCGAATGACTCAATTTTTTCTTTTAAATCTTCAATGCTATTTACATTATTTACAAGTCTATCTGTTTGAAACTTATTTCTATCAATAATTACTGTAAGTTTGTCAATTTTTTGATGAGCTGTGGATTGTAAAGATTCATAAATTTGTCCTTCCTGAAATTCGCCATCTCCTGTTAACACAAAAACATGACCATCTTTTCCGAGATGTTTCTTTGCAATAGCAAATCCTCTGCCTTTGGATATGCCCATCCCAAGTGAACCTGTATTTGCTTCAATCCCTTTTGTTTTAATTTCAGGATGTCCATCCAATCCGCCAAGCCGCCTTAAATGCATCAAATCATATTCACTAATAATTCCAAATGAAAAAAGAACTGAATATAATCCCGGAACATCGTGACCCTTTGATGAAAAATAAATATCTCTATCCGAAGATTTCAAACCTTTTTCATGTATATTTAATTCATTCAAATAAAGATAAACAACGATATCCATTGCACTAAAACTACTTCCAATATGCCCGGATCCGGCTTTTTTGATGGATACAAAGCTGTTATACCTGCACATCAATGCCCATAATTCACTTTTTTGTACTGAAGACAAATTACTTTTATGTACTTTGTCGAATTCCGATTTAGGAATAATATTAAATTTCATAATTATAATTTATATTGTTGATAATTCTTCTTCTTTAACTAATTTATTATACCAAAATAAACCATTGTATTTAGCATTTATCATTGCCAATTCAGGTTTTCTGTGTAGCAAATCAATAATTTCTTCCACACCAAAAAAATTGTTCGAGGGGTAGAGTTCATTATATATTGCTTTAATAAAATCAAAATCTTCTTGATAATCTACTGTCAATCTTAAAGATTCTGATAAATCCATACCTGTCTCCCAAACTACATTCCCAACTCGAAAATTCTGTTTACTATTCCAAAACAACGGTGTTGTATGCTCACGCTCGTAAGTTTTTGTGGAAAATTTATTTGCAACCTGCAAAGCATCAAAAGACATTACCTCAACATCATTTCCATCTGGGTAAGATGGCGGATGTAGATTACTGACATAATCATAAGACTTGTAATTTTTGATATAAAAATCCAGAACCTTATCAATAATATTAGGGTCAATCAATGGACAATCAGACGGTATTTTCACAACAGTATCAGCGTTAAATAATTTTGCCGCTTGATAATGTCTATTCAAAAGATCGTATTCATCTCCTCTATAGGAATTTACGCCTATCTCTTTGCACAATTCAACTATTTCATTGTCATTAGGATTTTTTGTTGTAGCAACTACGATGGTAGCTTTAGTTTTAATAGCTTTTATTCGTTCTATTTGTATTTCGAGTAAAGTTTTGTTATCAATTTTTTTTAAGATTTTACCGGGTAATCTTGTTGAACCCATTCTTGCTTGCACAACAATAACTATTTCCATTTTCTATGCTTTTATATATGAATTGTATAATCTATTTATCAAATAACCTTGATTGGTATTTCTAACAACTTTAATTTCAGAATTTATTAATTTTCTACATTCTTCAGCTATATTTAATGCAGAAATACCATCATTTTGTATTGGAGATAATTTATTTAGAATTTCTAAATCGACATCCGAATAGACTTCCTTGCCTAATGCGATTCCCGTAAACACAACAGTTGAATATTTAGTTATCAAAACATCACAATTTGCTATCATTTCGTGAACATTTCCAGATGTATAAATCAAACTTTCAGGAGCATATTTTTTGATTTCTTTAATTGCTCTATCGAAGTTTTCGTTTGGATGTAATTTGAAAATCAGTTGGCGACCGTCTGCAATTTCTACCGATTTCTTAATGAACAACTTTCGATTTTCATATTTAAATGTTTCTCGATAATCGCTTGTTGCAACTAAAACATAATTCTTATAAGGAAAATCATTTTTTGAATATTGGATACAATTATCATAATTTGGTATGCCGGTTACTCGGATTTTTGAAGGATTAATGCCTTTATTTATAAATAATTCCTTGAATCCTTCTGATGCAACGCAGAAAATATCATAAACATCAGACATTCCCATCATCGATGTTGAGCCAATAAAATTTGGTAAGCCAAGATATTTCACTAATAAATAACGGTAGTTTTCAGGATCTGTCATTCCTTCTTGCACATGCACAATTTTAGTATTTTTGATATTATTGGGAATTATCAAATCTGTGCAGGTAACCACCAAATCATAAGTATTTGCTTTTCCATAAAAATCGATCTTCAAATTATGATTTTTGAAATAATTGATTGTATTCTCTTTGGTGGCTCCACTTAATGGAACAAAGCCCAACATTTCATTTTTTGCAAGGAAATCAAGCAAACCATCTGCATACATGTGCGTAAAATAGCAATCATAATCTTGCAAATACTTCGAAATTTCATGCATCATTGTAGTTGTATTCATCGTTCCGCAAATAAATAATACCTTTCGATTATGATTTCTATTGATAAATTGCTCGTCTAACAATCGCATAATATTGTTTCCTTTATTTCTTTTAAAGAATACAAAATTAGTGCGGAGATGTTAGAAATGTATAAATGATATATCAATTTTGAGTGAACGATAATTGATACAAATAAAATCAAATATTGATAAAACTCTTTAAAATACAATAAGATACTATGATTTGGCTTTCCAAAAAGTATTAAGAAATTTACACAACATTAACTTTTCGGATGATTTCTATGTAGTATGGAGATTTATAATAAGATTTGAAATAAATAACTTCGTTGAATTAGTTGTTACTGCTGTCGAAGGTCAATGTCTGTTTCAAAAATGCGACAGAA
The DNA here is from genome assembly GCA_024710535.1 of bacterium. Lineage (GTDB taxonomy): Bacteria > Bacteroidota > Ignavibacteria > Kapaibacteriales > UBA2268 > JANJUO01. The sequence goes on along the minus strand of JANJUO010000457.1, from coordinate 3,216 downwards.
CAAATACCACAGTTTCGTCAGTTGTTACAGCTGACGAAATTGATATACAAGTTTCTTCAATTATAAATTCGCGTTAAATTGGTATTTGTACTCGAAATTCAGAGCCATTATTTATTTCGCTATTTACTTCAATAGTGCCGTTTAGTTTATGGATTAGTTTTTTTGTGATTGTCAGACCTAAACCCAAGCCTTCATAATTGCGGCTATGCCCTTCGCTTAATTGTCTAAACGGTTCAAAAATTACTTCTATCTTTTGGAGATTGATTCCAATGCCAGAATCTTTTATTACTATTTCAATTTTTTTATCTGGAGTTTTAATTAAATTTATTTCGAGTTTTATGATGCCGCTATCTGTGAATTTAACAGAATTATCCATTAAATGGTAAATTATTTGCGAAATGCAATTTTCGTCTGTGTTTATATTTGGATTTTCTAAGTTGAATTCGCACTCCATTTTAATATTTTTTGAAACAATTAAATGCTCAAAAGAAACTAATGTGTTTTTTGCAATTTCAACAATATCAATCTCTTGCTTTTCAATAACTATCTGATTAGATTCGATTGCGGCTAAGGTATGAACTGAATTCAGTGTTGCATTTAGTCTTGTTGCTGATTGATAAATATAATCCAAAATTTCTTTATCGTCATGGTTTGTGATAGATTTTGATAAATATTTCACCGAACCAAGAATTCCGCTCAATGGAGTACGAAACTCGTGACCCATAATTCCAAGAACTATATTTTTGAATTTATTGGCATCTTTATTTTTATCAATTTCTAAATTTAATTCATTTTGAAGCTTGTATTTATCATTAACATTTATGGTTAATCCATACAAACCCTTAAAATTATTAAATTTATCTCTTAAAATAACTCCAGATACTTCAGTTTGAATCAACAATCCCTTTTTTGATATATATTCGATTGTAATATTTTTGAATTCGTTTACATTATCAATAAAAGTGAATAAATTATCAAGTTTTTTAATGGACGATTCTGAGAATTTTTCATAAAATTTCAATTGCATAAATTCATTTTGTGTGTAGCCGGTTAGCTCATAAATTGAGGGGCTAATAAACTTTGTTTCTCTATTCTCGTTTAGTATCCAAAATACTTCATAAGAATTTTCGAGAACAAAATCAATAAATTTGTTCTTCTCAATCATTGAGAATAAATGATTCCCATTTGTATGAAAAGAATTTGTTGCTTTTTCCAAAATATTATTATAATTATTCATATTCGCTAATTATTGGGTTTTAATGGAATTGTAAAAAAGAATGTTGAGCCATAGTTAATTTTGCTTTCCACCCAGATCTTACCATTGTGCTTTTCCACAAATTCTTTGCATAAAATCAATCCCAAGCCTGTTCCGGTTTCGTGCTCTGTTCCCAATGTTGAAATACTATTTTCTACCTTAAACAATTTGTTTAAATTCTCCTCAGCAATTCCCACTCCGGTATCAGTAACCGATAGTATTGCAAAATCATCCTTAATTTCTGCTTTGATCTCAACCTTTCCATCTTCATAAGTGAATTTTATAGCATTAGTTATCAGATTTCTAAGTATTGTATTTATCATATTTGGATCTGCAAAAACCTTGATATTTTCGATAATAGAATATTCTAATTGAATTTTCTTATTGTCCGCATTCATTTTCAACAAATCTACATTATGCAAAATCAATGATTTCAATTCTAATTCCATTGGATGATAATTAATTAAGCCGCGCTGGGATTTCGACCAGAGCAAAAGATTTTCCAATAATTCATACAATTGCTTGGCAGAACTATTCACCTCGTCAATGAATTCTTTAATTTCATCCTTGCTTAAATCCTGAAATTTCTTCACTAAAAAATTTGAAACTCCCATAAATGCACTTATCGGATTCTTCAAATCATGAGCAATAATCGAAAAGAATTTATCACGCGTGGCATTCACTTCCTTCAGATCATTATATTGCTTATTGAGTTTGACTTGCTGTTTCATAATTGTATTATTCGCATTTGAGATGTTTTCTGTCATATAATTGAAGAAATTAGCCAAATCCCCAATCTCATCCTCCGACTCAATCTTCACTTTGATGTTAAAATCTCCATTTGCCAATTTAATCGTGGCATGCTTCAAATGAACTATTGGTTTTGTTATACTTTTTGAAATAAATACCGACAGCACAATACTGATTATAATCGAAAATATGAACAATGGAATCAACGTTGCCTGAAAAGTATTGATAGTAACATTCTCATTTTTAATAATTTCCAATATTAAACTTTTCATTGCAGTTTCTATTTCATTCATTTCCTTTTCGAGCGAGGACATACTTTTTGTTATCATCACATAATCATAAAATGCTTGAGTATAAGAATCAGTATAAGCCAAAATTGAATCTTTTTTTGCACTTTTGATATTCGATTTCGCAATTTGATCTCGCATTTTCGAAATTAGCATATTCACTTGATCGAAATATTCATAGCGTCCTCTGATAATGTAGTCCTTCTCGCGGCGCCTTGCCTGAAGAAGCAATAAATATATTTTTTCATTATTTTCCTGCTTTAATATTTCTTCGATTTTATGGATTTTTTCCCTGAAATTTCCCTCAATTCCTGTATCCTCATTTAGACCGAATATCTCAATTTTTTGATAATAAACAACTAATTTCTTACTGTAATTATTTTTTAAACTATCTAATTCAACTAATCTTGCAACATCTTCGATAACAACACTAATTGAGTCATAATTTTTTAGATTTCTCTTGATTTTGTTATAATTATTCTTGTAAAGATTTGTAAAATTCGAATCTCTTCTTACAAGCATTTCCAATCTTAATTTGCTACTTTCAAGTATTAATGTTTGCAGTTCGGATAGATTTTGTTTCTTTTCATTTAGTTTGAAGGAATACATCGAAAAAGCAACAATGATCAAAATTATAACTTCGAGGACTGCGCTCAGAATTATAAGCTTTCCAAACATTGTTTTCTTTAAATTAATTTTCATATAATGACCGGCGTAATTTCAAAATTCAAAATTAACACACTTGTTTGAAGTTAATATTAATTCTATGTTAAGGAATAAAATCTTAGAATGATTTATTATTTTCAATCATTTTTTATTTACAAATGAAATTTTACCCTAATTTTTAAATAAATTGATCTATTAAATATCCGATTTTATAATACACATATAGTAATTATACATATTTGATTATTAAATGATCAT
>JANJUO010000436.1 GCA_024710535.1 bacterium | reverse complement strand
TTTATCTTCATATTTGGGACGCGAGCAATATGGCGATGCTCCTATGTGGCCCCGCCGCTATCAAAGAGAAGATTATTTCATTAGAAATTATGTTTCTCAAGACGAAAAAGGCAACTATATTTATGGAGAATGGTTCCCACCGGAGCCAAAAGCTGTTCGCAGAAAGAATGGTGATGAAATTTATTCCACAAAACCATATTTCCCAAAAATAAATACTGCGGGCGAACTTGCCTATATGTGGAAATATCAAATGAACCACATGTATTTTAGATATTTTGGATGGAATTTCATCGGCAGGCAAAGCGATGTGCAGGATGCAGGTGTTTATTTCGCTGATTTTGTTACTCCTTATAAAAGTGAGTTGAATTACAAATCCGGCTATGCCGATGAATTTCCTGTTAAATTCTTTGCACTTCCATTTTTGTTTGGCTTACTCGGGCTTCTTTTCCATTTCTATCGAGACCCGAAAATGGCTATTTCTTATCTGATTTTGTTTTTGATGATGGGCGTTCTTGCAACATTACAGCAAAATCAGCAGGATCCACAGCCGCGTGAGCGTGATTATTTCTATGCCGGCTCTTTCTTAGTTTGGGCAATTTGGATAGGAATGGGAGCATTTTCGATTATTGATTATTTCTCCAAGCAAAAATTCACAACTGCAGTTGCTGCCGGCTTGCTGGCCGTTTCTGTGATTGCTGTTCCTGTTAATATGGCGGCAGGTGGCTGGAAAATCCATAGTCGTGCCGGAAATTACTTACCATTTGACTATTCTTATAACATTCTACAATCTTGCGAACCGAATGCAATTTTGTTCACTTATGGAGATAATGACACATTCCCACTTTGGTGGCTTCAAGATGTTGCTGGAGTTAGACGTGATGTTAGAGTGGTAAATCTTAGTTTGGGCAATACTTTATGGTATGTTGACCAAGCAAAGAATAGACAACCTTGGGGTGCCGAAAAAATTCCGTTGAGCTTTGAAGATAGAACTATCCAATTAACTGACGAAGCAGATCCTTATGCTTTGAGTTATTCAGAGGGAGATCCGGAGGTAATTTCATTCAAAGTTCGTGAAGATATTATGAAGCAATATACAAACGATCCAAAAGTTCTGAGTGATAGAACTTTCACTTTCACATTTAGCGGTCAGAATCTTGGTACAAGAGACAACAAACCAGTTTATAGATTCAGAGTTCAAGATAAATTAGTTGCCGATATTATCAAAAATGTTAAGTTCGAAAGACCGATTTATTTCTCTACAACTGTATCACCTGATAATTTTGTTGGCTTGGATAATTTCCTTAGATTGGAAGGTATGGCATTCAAAATTTGCCCAACTCCTCAAAGAAATTCAGAATATGAAGCAATTAATCTTGACATAATGCATAAATGCCTTATTTCTGATGTAGATAATTCAAATAATTATTCACCGACTTTCAGATATGGATTCAAATTTAGAAATTTGAATAATCCTTCTGTATATTACGATGAAGTTCACCGCAGATTGATGTCTTCATATCGCAGTTTATTTGTAACTTATGCATCACAAATGCTTTTAATCAAGAAAGATAATGCAAAGGCAATTGAAACAATCGAAAAAATGAATGAATTTATTTCGCCAATTCAATTCCCAATGGCTTATGATCTTGAATACAGAGTGGCAAAAATTCTTTATGATGCCGGTGCAAAAGATAAAGCTCAACCATATATTGATATGGGAATCAAATCTTGTAACGAAATCATCCAAAATCGCAAACTTGCTCCAGACGCAGTTTTGATGGAAGCGTCTTCAAGATATTTGGGTCCTCACAGATACGCATCAATGATGTATGAGATGAAAGGAAATTTTGCTGAATCAAAGATGGTGCTCGAAAATCTAAAGCAATACGCTCAAGCATTACTCGAAGAAGTAAAAGCTTATGGCAATACTTCAGAAACCCAGCAAGTTCAAATGAATTTATTAGACATCGAAGCAAATATCAACAATTTGGATTTATCGGAAGTCGAAGCAAAACAGGGATCAAAAGCAGCATTAGATAAAGCAATTGCAAAATTGAAATCAGTAATGTCCGGAAATAATCCTAACGATCAAGCAACCTTTAATTTCCTATTAAGAAAAATTGAAGAGTTGAAGCAAAAAACCGGAGATACTATTTCTTTTGAATCAATTCTATCGCAGAATTAGTAGTTATTGAATACAAAAAATGGGCTGTTTATGATGACATCAAAATCATTCAAAAACAGCCCAATTATTTTTAAAACAAATTAATCAAATTATGCCATATATTTCAGTTATAATACCTGCATATAATGAAGCAGAAAGGCTTCCAAAGTCTTTGAGAAATATTATCGAGTATTTAGATAAGCAAAATTTCAATTATGAAATTATTGTTGTTGATGATGGCTCAACAGATGATACTGTTGGCAGCGTTTCAGGATTCAAAAATACTATCGTAATTAAGCAACTCCTAAATCAAGGGAAAGGGGCGGCTGTAAAACGCGGTATGCTTGAAGCAAATGGCGATATTTGCGTATTTTCTGATGCAGATTTATCAACTCCTATATATGAATTACAAAAAATTATTGATAATATTAATGTTGGATACGATGTTGTTATTGGCTCTCGAGGTATAAAAAATGATTTGATAAAAATTCATCAGCCTTTTTATCGTGAATTTATGGGCAAAACATTCAATAAAATTGTCCAAATTTTAGTGATGAAAGGTATCAAAGATACTCAATGTGGATTTAAAGGATTTACAAAAAAAGCCGCTAATAATATTTTTAATTTACAAAAAATCAAGGGTTTCGGATTTGATGTAGAAATTTTATATTTAGCAAGCAGACTTGGGATGAAAATTTGCGAAACACCTGTTGAATGGTATAATGACGAAAGAAGCAAAGTGAACCCTATCACTGATTCATTCAAAATGCTGATTGACATTATAAAAGTCAGGTATCTACATAAATAATTACAACTCTTTTCTGAGTCTTGCCACAGGAATCTTCATCTGTTCGCGATATTTAGCAACAGTTCTGCGCGCCACATTATATTTCTTTTCTTTCAAAAATGCAGCAAGTTTATCATCGCTGTATGGTTTATCTTTTGGTTCACTCTCAATCATTTCTTTGAGAATTTGCTTGATAACAGTAGTTGAGATATCCTCGCCATCATCATTAGGAAGCGCCTCGCTAAAAAAATACTTCAGTTCGAAAGTTCCAAATTCAGTTTGCACATATTTACCGTTAACAATTCTGCACACAGTAGAAATATCTAATCCTGTATTATCCGATACATCTTTATAAATCATTGGTTTGATAGCCGTTACCCCTTCATCAAAAAAGTCTTTTTGCATTCCGGCAATTGCTGTCATCACTTTGAGCATTGTATTTTTTCTTTGTCTGATTGCTTGAATTAGAAACTTGGCATCTTCGAATTTGTTGCGAATCCAATTTTTTGTATCCTTATTGAATTGCTTTGCTTTTGCTTCTTTTTTCAAAACTTCATACGCTTTGTTGAGCTTGAGCATAGGCATTCTTGAATCATTAACAGATATTACTAATTCATCCGTTTCTTCTTCTTTTTCAACAACAAAATCAGGTATAACCGTATTTAATTCGGCATGAAAATCACCACCGCCCGGCTTCGGATTAAGTTTCTTAATCTCTTCAATCACATTTCTCAAAGTATCTTCGGTTATATTGTATTGCCTTAGTATAAGATGATAATGCTTTTTAATAAATGCATCAAAAGCGTTCTTAAGTATTTCCAATGCAAGTTTTTGCTCATTGCTCGGATTCCGAAACGCTTTGCATTGTGCGACAAGGCACTCTTGTATATTTCTCGAACCAATGCCAGGTGGATCCAAATTTTGAATAATTTTCAGAATTTTTTCTGCGGTATCTAATGTTATATGCTTAAGAATTTTAATTTCAACAGAGCTTGAATTTAATCTGAATTGAGATTTGCTTTTTTCCAGATTAAAAACAAAATCATCGCTTTTTAATTTCTCTGCATATTCAAGCAATTCTACACTTTCACTATTCAAAGCATATTTTAAAGCAGGGTTTTTATGCTCAATATTCGGCTTTTGATTTTGTTTTAGATACTGGGTTTGCTGAGCATTAAAATTAATTTCGGCAATTTGAGAATTTGTCTCAACAACAATGTCCTTCATATCTCTTCTGAGGTAGCCATCGTCATCAATATTTCCAATAATATAATCAGCCGCAATCAGTTCTTCCTCGCTTAGTTCATATAAACTCAACTGTCCAAACAATTCTTGAGCAAAATTACTTTGATCTTTGATTTGAAATGGCTCAGAATCATCATCATCAGAGCCACCTGAGCCAGACGGCATAAATTCGGTATCATCTTGCCATAGCATTTTATAAAACTCAAATGGATCACTTTGATCATCTATTGATGCAACTGGATCTTGATAGTCATCACCATAATAATCGGTTCCATAATCTTCGGTATTTGTAGCTTGAATTGGAATTCTTGATTCATTCTCAAAAAGATTCAAATCCTCATTAACCGGTGAAGAAGGAATTTCATTCTCCATTTCTTGATCATCGAATTCATCAAGCATTGGATTTTGTTCGATTTCCTGAAGTATATGTTGCTCAAGTTGAACAATCGGCAATTGCAACAGTTTCAGATATTGAATCTGCTGAGGAGTTAATGTCTGCGATAATGAAGTTTTGATATTTAATGCTAATTTCATATAAAAAACCGATTATTTATTGAATACCCTTTAATTCATTTGTATATTTGCTGTACCAATCTTCGCCATAAGCTCTGATGAGTGCTGTTTTTACAGACTCAAAAATTCTGACATTGTTCTTCTTGCCATTTGGTGGAGCGGGTTTACAAACTTCAAATTGCTCATAATAAAGGTAATCACCGCCAAATTTTCCGGCTCTTATCGGAAATAAGTGGCAGGAAATTGGTTTAATATAATTAATCTTGCCATCGCGATGTGCTTTTTCAATAGCACATAAAGCGATATCCCCCTCGTAAAACACAAAAACACAATCTTTTTTATCTATGCAAACAGTTGTAAAATCTCCCTCGCTACCTTCAACCATTCCATATTTTTCAATATAAGCAATTGATTTTTCAGATAAATATTCCTTTGCATATTTGTAACTTTGCTTAATCAGTTCCACTTCCTCATCAAGAACCGGGGCGCCAAATTCGCCGGGGAATGTACAGCATGCCCCTTTGCATTTATTCAAATCACAATCAAAGTATTCCTTACCTATACTTTCATCAACCAGAGTATTACCAACTATCATCATAATTTATAAAAATAACAAGAAAATTTCGTGCCAAAAATAAAAATCTAATTTAATAATTTTTCTCAAAACTAACAAAAATTTTTTTAAATTTTTCATATAAATATACTTATATGTTTAATTTTCTTTTTTTATTAACAAAATATTAATTATTTTTGAATTAGTAATGTAAACTTAAAATAGAAAAAAAGTAGATTTCATGGGTTAGGTTAATATGAGCGAATCGAATAAGAATAATTGGGAAAATTTGAATCTTGGTGGCTTGATTGAAGAGTTGAACCAACTAAAAAGCGAAAACCAAAAGCAAAAACAACAAATAAATAATCTCAGAAATGACATTTTCTCATTAAATTCAATAATCAGAGAACAACCAAAAAAATATCATCAAATTCTATCGCATTTATCAGGAATTCTTATTGTTTTAGATGATAACTTCAAAATCAAAAATGCAAGTATCAACACAATTAATTTATTGAAAATTCATCAAAAAAGCATAATAGGTATGAATTTTCATCAATTTGTTGAGCCAAAATACCAAGATACATTTCACAAATTTTGTATGGATGTTTTGAATACAGCTGAAACAGTCAGTTGCAAAATTGCAATAAAAAATCATTTCAATGAAATTATGAATGTAGAAATTTTTGGCATCAATATGGAATCTCTCGGAGATAATGCGATTTATTTTCATTTGGAAATTTCAGACATCTCTTCAAAATATATTTCTGCCTTCAATTTTGAAGATAAAGATAATATTCGTGATTTTCTTAATAGTTTACCTGTTGGAATTTATAAAAGCGACAAAAACGGTAAAATTATTTTTGCAAATAAAG
>JANJUO010000435.1 GCA_024710535.1 bacterium | reverse complement strand
TTAATTTTATTTTTAGAAATTGAGAATTTTATAGCAATAATACTCAATCTCTGTTTGAATAATGACAATAAATTCACATATTGCTATTATTCAATTACAAAATTAATAAATGTAAACAATATAAAAAAGGAATATTTATTTAGATAAACCTAATAAATATAATAAGTTAAACTACATAAACTGAATGGTTAATGATTGAATAGAGATATCGATTAACAACCAAATTTCATTTACCAAAAATCGATAAATAAAACATTTACAGAGAATTTGTCTTACTCATTATCAAAAATTCTAATTCTTTTAATTTTTCATGTAAGGATATTTTTCTTGGGAATTGTTGTTTCAAATTTCTAATTAAGGATGAGGCTTTGTTTGTATATCCACTTTCAATCAGATCTCTTATACCTTTGTATCCTGTGTTATAATAATCAACCCCATTATTTATAAATAAATAATGGAAAATAATTTTTTCATAAACTTCAGCAATTTCTTCAGTTTTATTATTAAAAAATAACTTTTCTAAAAATTCAAATCTATAATAATAAATTTGATTATTCAAAAAATCAACCAATCTATTCCATCTTTTTTCCCAAACAAAAAGAGTAGCAATAAATTCTATAATTGAGGAATTCTCAGTCTCTTCTAATGAAGAGATAATACTTTCAAAAAAGGGATCCCAATTCTCATACTTTATATTCAATTTCAAATATTTATAATATTCATCCTGCTTTTTTTCTGAATTCATAAGGAGAAAACATGCTGAGTATAATGAATTTTCCATATCATTATTGGCTTGAAAAATTTCATATAAATATTCGTGCCATAAAGTCATAAATCTTCTGTCATCTTTATCATAATCCAGACCTAAATTTAAAATTTTTAGCGCATTTTCTATTTCATTATTTTCAATTGCTTCTTCAATAATAATTTTTCTTATCAAAGGGTTTTTGATATTTTCTTCGAAATATTGATATGCTTCATCATTTCCTAAAAAATGTAAAATTGCCTTATATTTATAAGTTTGAGCTAATTGTGATACTTTTAAATCCTTTATATTATTATCAATAGAATCCATTAGAGCTTTATTTTCTTTCTGATTTTTGCACAATTCAATTGCAAGCTCAAAAATATCATTTTGCCAATCCCAATTTATGAAAATATTGCTTTTTAGTGATTTTAAGCAGAAATCTAATATTTGCTTTCTAATGTCTTCTGATATGTCAAATTGAGAAATATCATGTATCAACTCCATAGGAGAATCCACACATTTTTTCAAAGATGCGTATTTGTGATCATTAAAAATTGAAATTACAACCTTAAGAATTGCGGCGGCAATAAAAAATCCACTCAAATAATTTTTATTTTCAATATGCCTTTCAGCAATATTGACCATTAATTGAATATCTTTGCTAAATGCTTTTACTTTGTAATCTTCCAAATATCTGGAAGTTGAAAAATGCATTTTCTTCAATGATTTTACTTGATTTTCATATTCTTTCAATGATTCATTATTGTCATGACATAAAAAATAAGTTATTAAGTAGTCAATTAACTTTTCATTATAACTAATTGCATCAATTATAAAACCTTTTAATTCAATTGCAGATGCCCTATCAATCAAAATGTTTGCTCTATCGCTTTTGTTTAATATCTTTCTTGTATCATCTTTGATTAAATTTAATTTTTTCATTTAAAAAACCATTGATTAATTTCACAATTCAAACAATAATATTTCATTTTTTTTATTTGATTTACTTATTCAGAAACAACAATTAACCGATTCACTTCATAAATTCCAATAAACCATTTTATCGAAACAAATCCCAAGATTGAAATAAGCCGAATTCTGTCATCATTTCATTCCTTCAATTATCGATATCTCTTCTTCTGTCAAATCATATAATTTATATACAAGCATATCTATTTCTACTCACCATCTGTTCTAAATTTCAAATCGTAATTTATTAGAAAATTAATTTCATCATCATTCAATCCATAAGCTTCTTGAATTGCTAAATCAATTTTATCAATTAAATGTTTAGATTTCCGAGCGTAATATTCCCTATACTCAGATACATGAGAGTAATTAACTTGTTTGATTTTTGAATTTTTTTGCAAATCAATCAGATAATCTTTATAAATATTTTCAATTTCGGATTTCTTATGAATTAGTTCTTTAATCGGTATTGGCAGCAATTCGAGTTCAAAAAGTTTAATATGTAAGTTATCAGAATAAATATGTAAAAACCAATAATAAAGATTCGAACTTAATAAGGCTCCAAGAATATTTTGATACTCTTTGGAAGTGAAAAAAGGAACTTCTTGAGTTGAACCGGTGGCAAAATTTGTAACTATATTATAATATCTACCTCCGGATGTCCTATAATAAATAGGTTCACCTTTTTTCACAATTAAATCTTTTAAATTTGTTTTAATATTAAATAATTTATTTAAGATCGATAATTCTATTTCAGTACCAACTTTGGGAAATCTACCATTTTTAATAAAATCAATACTATTTACAAATTCTAATTTCTTTATTACCTCTTCAGGTGGAGTTTCTGTATATCTTTTATTGACTTTTGTGGTAAATAATCTTGTAGTTTTTTTCATATTCTTAGCAAATGCAATAATTGCAACACGTTGATCTGCGTGAGGAAAAATTTTATTTGGTCTATTTGAATATGTAGAAACATAAATTGTTTCACAGTTATTCAAAAGTATATTATGTAATGAGGTCATTGAATCACTTGATGTTATTGCGAGTGGAACAATAAAAGTCAGCTGGGCATTTATTTGCAATAATCGAAAACCTTTTTCTATGAAAAGAGAAAATGTATCAAGAGAACCTTTGAGTTTTATGCTTTGTCCATTTTCCTCAATTTCCCTTGTTTGCGCAGATTCATAAGAGTTTTGAAAGTATTTTTTATATTCATTTGATAATGATATACCATACGGTGGATTTCCAATTACTACATCAAAGCCTATATAATTGCCATCGTCATCGAGTACTTCGGGAAATTCATAACGCCACTCGATTGCATTTTTATAAATAGGATTGCTCTTCAAATCTTCAATTTCTTTTTCAAGATTATTGATTTGTGTAGTCAAAAATTCTACTTTCTTTGCATATTCTTTTTCTACTTCTTTTGAATTATGGGCTTTGAATATTTCATTTTGCGATGTTAATTCTCTTAATTTATCTCTATTATCAATTAGTTGCTGTTCTTTTGGAGTTCTTGAAAGCATCAATCCCTTCAATTGATTTTTATAGTTTTCGAGTTCGATTTTGACTTTATTTTTGGATCTTGTATCAGTTACATTTTTATATTTAGAAACTGCTTCTTTGTAAAGTGGAATAATTTTAGCATCGGCTTTAGTTTTCGAAGACTTATCATTCAAGTCGAATCGGCTTATTAAACTATTTCCGCATTTTATATTAATGTCAATATTTGGAAGAGTTTCGAGTTCGGAATAGTCCGGTTCTTTATAATAAGCATTTTTCAATAGTTCAATCCAAAGTCGCAACTGACATATCATTACAGATTTTTGATTAATATCTGCTCCAAACAAACAATTCTCAATTATAGTAACTTTTTCATGAAATAATGCCATTTGAACTTGTTGAAGTTTGTTTATTGGCTTTCCATTTTCATTTAATCTATAACTGAAAATTTCATCAGTTTCATCTTCAATCACAATCAATTCATCATTTTCGATGTAAAGTGAATAATCCCTTATTCTACTACCATCAAGATAATTCAATAATTTCAAATCATGCTTAATTGAAATTATTTCATTCAATGCAGATACAAGAAAATGCCCCGAACCAACTGCCGGATCGCATATTCTCAACGAATTTACAATTTCATTATACTTTTCTCTTTTTTCTTTATCTTTAAAATCAATCTCTTCTTTTAAAGATTCAAAATCTTTACAATTCCAATTCATTTTAGCATTAAATTTTTCAACTACAGCCGCTCTGATTGATTCACGGCTCATATACATAGTAATAAAACTCGGGGTAAAATGAGCACCTTCTTGATAACCATTGATTTTTTCAAAAATTAATCCTAGAACAGCCGCATTAATTATCTGCTTGTTATCCTTTTGAACTATTTCATTAGAAACACTCGCAAAATTATATGAATCCAAAAATCTGAAAAGATATTCAAGAGTTTTCATCGAGCCACTCAATTTTCGACCAGCTGAATCTTTGAGAACAGTGCTTGGGAAAAGCTTCATCTCATATCTATCTTTCAATGATTCAATTGTAAATGTCTGCTTTTCGATAATACTTTTATCAAATAAGGAACTATTCAAATAAGGAATATTTGGGTATTTTGCCTTAATATCCTCAGATCTTTCATTCTCTTTTTCAGACAAAACTTCAAAAAATAATTCATGAAGCTCATCGAAATCGTTGATTTTTTCTCTTTTCAAGAAAGCAAAATCGGGGTTATTATTATGATAACTGATTAATTGCCCCTCGAGCAATTTCAAAAATAAAATCCTATTAAGCCAAACAATACATAATTCCAAAGACCAACTAAACAAATCCTTTTCGGAAATATCCTTTGAATCAGGATTAATTTTCAAATCGCCATATTTATTTTTACTTTTGATAACAGCAATCGTATTTTCAAGCAAAGAGCCGGCAGTTCTATCTTTTTCTTTTTTACGTTCAATTTTTTTGCTTGCGGTTTCTTCCAAACCCAAAATATAAAGTAATTCGTTATAAAATTCATTATTCAAAGAATTGCTGTCATTTGCGAATCTTTTTTTCAGTAAATGCTGAGGTGAAAGTAGTTTTGCTAAATTAACTAATCTAACATCGGATAAATCTAAGTTTTTGAAATCGAAAATATTAAAATGGCAACAATCAAATTGCAAGTTTTGTTTATCCAAAAATTCCTTAATTTTAGTGTAACGATAATCATTATTAATGTCGCTATCAATAAAACCGGAATCTCCCTCCCATTCTTTGAAAATACTTCTAAATTCAGTATTACTGTAGAAATTATTTATAAAATCTTTCGAATCAAAAATAAACCAATTTCTTAAATCGGAAGCAATCAGATAAGTAATTGAATTATTTTTATGTTTGAGCATTTCCTTCATAAAATACAAAACAAGTTCCCTGAAAGCTTTTTTGTTTGGCTTATCAATTGTAATCATTTCGTTAGAATTGGAAGTTTTTTTCACTTCAATAATCACAGCAACAGCATCATTTGAACTTGTGCCGTTAAAAATTGCTAAATCAATATTCTCTTTTGTATTAATTTCAAATTTATCTTTATAAAAAGTATCTTTCAAAAAGTCGGAAAGAATACTTTTGTTGTGCTCTTCGGATTCATTTTCATTGAATCTATCAAAAAGTTTGTTCAAATTAGATTGAAAATTTTGCAAAACTTCAAAATTGACAGTCTGATTCAATTTAGCCAAACTCAAGGTTTTTTCTATTGGCTTTAAATTTAAGTGCATATTAATATTTCAGTTAAAAATTTATCCAACAAATAACTTAACTTTGCAAAAATATAGATTTTAATTGCTTTCACAAAGAATAATCAAGAAATTTTGCAATTTTCAATCACAAAAACTATTTTCATTTAAACAAACTTAGGAAAACATTAACATCGAAGAGATTACACTTTTTATAATTAAAAAAATAAAGAGAAATTCCAAAGAATTACTAAAGAACAATTTGCTGAAATGAGCAGTCAAAAAAATATACAGCACTCCACAGAAATATGGAGTGCTGCTATTAATCAAAAAAAATTAAGGGTATAGTTCAATTGTTAAACTGAATGGATGCTTAGAATCTTTAATAAATGAAAGCCATTCTTCATAAATTTTGCCATCTTTTCCGTTTCTGGTAATAGCATAGAATGACTTTAATCTTACTTCTTGTGTTAAATATACTTTTGTTCCAGAAGCCGTAATTTCAGAAAAAGGTATTTCTCCTGATTCGTAAGTAGTATTTGCGTAATAAAATGAACTTGAACTCTCACTACTGTATTTAACAGATGCAGTATTATTTGAATTCAATGTAACAGTAACTTCGCCAATTTCACGAATACCAAAATTGTTGGTATTATCCCAATTTATTTTATAAGTATTAGCTGTTTTTTGAAAGGATTTAATGGTGAAAGGTAAAGAAATTCCGTAAGTAACAGTATCATTTAAATGATTGCCCTCACCATTAGCATCATATTTAATTCTCTTGGTATATCCAGACAATTTAACATTCAATGCAGTATATTCCTTCTCATTATCAACCAAAACTTCATTTGATTTAATCATCATGTCCGCAAAAACTATGAATGCTCTTACTTTATCACCGGCTTTCAAATCGCTTATCACTACTTCAAATTTGCCATTTGTGGCTTGTGCTTCAGAATTGATTGTCTTGCCATTTAGCATAAATTTAACAAGACCACTATAATTTCTTTTGATTGGATATTCTTCATTTTGAACCGTGTATATATCTCCTTTGATTTTTTTATCATTAATATTTGCAGTAATTGCAAATTCGAATTGCGGAATAAAGTTACGAATAACGTTCATACCTGCCGCCATTATGTTTGGCAATAATTCTTGGGCTTGCGACTCCACATTTTTGACTGTAACTCTTGGATAAGACCTGAAATTTTGAGAAATATAGCCCAAAAACAATGATCTGTCGTTACACATTTCAATTTTGCGACCACTTGGAAAAGTATAATAATAATTAAAAGAATCATCTTCGTATTCAAGTTTATCAAGCACAGGCGCTGGATAGTCCGGCATTTTATTGGTAGATTTGTAGTTAGCCACACCTTTACCAAAAATGGTTTCAGTTGTAAAGAAATACTTATTTGTAAATTCAGCCAATTTTTTATTTATATTAATCGCTTTCTTTTCTTCATTAAAAAATGGCGAAAGACTTGGATCCTGAGAATTACCTGAATATTTTGGAATCCAATTTGGATCGAAAGCAGATTCGTAAGGATCGCTACCACCAACACCGGGCCAACCTCCATGAGCATCATTTCGCACATGTGGCGGACATCCCATATCGGCAGTATTATGAAGCACTTCGCCAAGACTCCTAAATGCTTTTGCGATATAGCCTTCCTTCACACTCTCGGTACTTGCTTCAATTGCCTTTCTCATATATTCCTTGCCACTATCCCAACTCCACTCATTAGAAATGCTCTTTGGATCATAACCGTCAAAATGCCAATGAATTGCATCAATTTCAGGATTTGCAGCTCCTACTTTCAAATCTGTCAGATATAATTTACCTTGATTTATTCCAATTGGATCGTAGAAATGTCTTAATGCGGCAGGAGCTTCAGGTTCATCAGCAGAAAACCCCCCTTCAATTATCCATTCTTTGATAGTTAGATCTCTATCTGCTGTATTTACAGTAAAATATCCCATATCAAGAACAGCAGGACCCAAAAATTTATTAGAAGTAAAAATGAACGAATAATTTTTGAAACGTTCATATTTTGAATAATTAGCTAAAAATTGTTCAACAATTGCCTTATTTATATCGCGATGAACAACAACATTCAAATAAGATTGAGCATCTGAAATTATCAAACACATTGTTGCTAAAATTATAATAATTTTTTTCATTCCCATCTCCTTTAGAAATCAGAAAGTTGCCACTTTCCGCTCTCATTTTTAGTTAATGAAATTTCGTAATATTTATTATTGTAAGTAATTTCATAAACCGCATACACGTCATCGATAGAAATAAGCTTCCTTGTTTTGAAAACTTCAGCAAACCCAGCGAGCTTGCTTGGGTTAGATTCAATAGCAGATTCGTAAAAACTCAAATTTTTCGGATTAATTAAGGACTTCAAAAGCACCACATCAGACGCCAAAAGAGCTTTGTTTATAGCATCGCATTCTTTTGTTAATTCTTCAGGTTCATTCAAGTTTTTGTCTGGAGAAGTAGGAGTAACATCACCACATGCAATCATTCCAATTATCATAATCAGAATAGTAATTACCGTTTTGATATTCATATTAGCCCCGCTAAATATATATAAAAAAGCCATT